>JAUSOA010000241.1 GCA_030656435.1 Acholeplasmataceae bacterium
ATTCGCTTCATTGGTTGGTGCAATGTTCATTGGACTTGTTTTTGTTTTCGCTTATCAAATTGTTTATGGGTTGACTTTAGAAATATTCTTATCCTATTTATTCATCATTACTATTTGTGGTTTCTTAGGATGCCTCATCGATTCTTTATTAGGTGCTTCGATTCAAGCCAAGTACCGAGGTATCGACTCTTTGCAAATTACTGAGAAAAGATGGCTTCCAAATGAAAGGGTTGTTCTCATTTCAGGTCTTGCAATGATCACTAATGATGCAGTCAACTTCTTAAGTGGTTTAACTGCTTCTTTGATTTCAATCATTTTTTTCCTATAGAGGTGTTTATGAATTCTAAACGATTAATCCATTTAAAGGATGGAAAAAGCGAATCAAGTCAAAAGTATGTGATTTATTGGATGCAGCAATCACACCGCGTCCATTATAACCATGCACTTAATTATGCAATAGAAATAGCAAATCAAAAAAACTTGCCATTATTGGTATATTTCGGTTTAACTCCGAATTATCCAGAGGCGAATCAAAGGCATTACTATTTTATGCTTGAAGGACTTCAAGAAGTAAAGACAGTTCTTGAAAAGTTTCATATCCATTTTTTATTTAAATTAGAATCTCCAGAAAAAGGAATAAAACAATATTTAAAAGATGCAGCAGCACTGGTGATGGATTATGGATACTTAAGACTTCAAAAGCTTTGGAGAAAGGAAGTTTTGGATTACGCACTTGAAAATGATTACAACCTCTCTATCGATATTATTGATACGGATTTAATCGTTCCAGTTAGAGTTGCATCGGATAAAGCCGAATATGGGGCATATACGTTACGACCCAAGATAAAAAGATTGTATTTGGAGTTTAGAGATTTTAGTAAAATAGAAACGATAAAAAATCAAAAACTTCTAATTTTCGAAAGTGATAACGATTTGACCAATATTCAAGAACTTATAGATTCACTTGATATTGATAAAACAGTATCCATTAGTCCAATTTATCGTGGTGGTTATATCCAAGCATCCAAAATGTTTTACGACTTTATTGAAAATAAGGCGAATCGTTATATCGACAGCAATGATCCATCCTTAGGCTTGACATCAAAGATGTCGATGTACCTTCATTTCGGACAGATTTCAGCTCTTGAAATCATGGATAAAATGTTTCTTCTTATAGATCAAGGCAATCTAGATGGAGCATCCTTTGATGCCTATATTGAACAACTTTTGGTTAGAAGAGAGTTAGCATTTAACTTTGTAACCTATAATAAGGGCTATGATCAATTTGAAAAAATGACTGAACCTTGGGCATACATGACAATGAATGAGCATGAGTTTGACAAAAGAGACTATTTATATAGTTTAAAAGAACTTGAAAATGCTAAAACACATGACCCTTATTTCAATGCTGCAATGGATGAAATGTTTTATACGGGTTATATGCACAATTATATGCGAATGTATTGGGCAAAAAAAATAATTGAGTGGATGCCGACCTATAAAGAAGCCTATGACACCACCCTTTATTTGAACAATAAGTATTTTATAGACGGAAGAGATCCCAATAGCTATACCGGTATTGCTTGGTGTTTTGGAAAGCACGACCGTGCATGGACGGAGAGAAATGTATTCGGAAAGCTCAGATACATGAATGCTAAAGGTCTAGAGCGTAAATTCAATATTGATGGTTATGTGAAAGATGTTGAAACTATGGTAAAAAATACGATAAATCATAAAAAGTCTATTGTTAAATCAAAGATTTAGAGGTATTATAAACATAAAGAGCGGCACATTTAAATCAAAACGCAACGAGATAATGTCTCTGGTTGCGTTTTTTTGTTTCATGGTGCATCTTCTAAAAGGAGGAGAAATAATGCGAAAACTATTGATGATTTTGACGGTTTTATTTTTAGTATTCTTTATCTACTCATGTACTGGACAAGGTGATATATCCATCACCTTTATAGAAAACGGAGGAACTGAAGTAGAGGATATGACAATTAGTGCATCCAGCACAAGTATCAATTTACCTGAACCAACAAGAACAGGATATACTTTTGACGGATGGTATTTGGATGAGGCTTTTACTCAACCCTTTACAATTGCGGCTCTACTGACAAACACATCTCTAACTCTTTATGCAAAATGGACTTCGAGTGCGGTGATGTATACCATCGCCTTTGAACCCAATGGAGGTAGTGCAGTAGCCTCGATTACGCAAGAGGCACTGACAACCGTGGTAGCACCTGCTAATCCTACAAGAAGTGGTTTTAGTTTTCTTGGATGGTATAGTGATGCAGCGTTATCCACAGTCTACACATTTACAACCATGCCAGCAGCAAACATCACACTTTATGCGAAATGGGAAGCTGTTGTCAATCTAAAGACAATTACCTTTGAATCTAATGGAGGTAGTGCAGTTGATCCAATTACTTTAAATGTTGGAACTGCAGTGACTGCACCTACTGCACCTACGAAACTAGGTAATACATTTGGTGGATGGTATAGTGACGCAGCACTTACAACTGCTTACACATTCACAACTATGCCAGCAGCTAATATTACATTATATGCGAAATGGACAGTCAATAACTATACAATCACTTTTGAATCTAATGGTGGTTCAGTCGTTACTGCTCTCAATCAAGCCTATAATAGTGCAGTAGTAGCACCAGCTGCACCTTCGAAGTTAGGTAACACATTTGGTGGATGGTATAGTGACATAGCATTAACAACAGCTTACACATTCACAACTATGCCAGCCAATAATATTACACTCTATGCGAAATGGACAGTGAATAACTATACAATCACTTTTGAATCTAATGGTGGTTCGGTCGTTACTGCTCTCAATCAAGCCTATAATAGTGCAGTAGTAGCACCAGCTGCACCTACGAAACTAGGTAATACATTTGGTGGATGGTATAGTGACGCAGCACTTACAACTGCTTATACATTCACAACTATGCCAGCAGCTAATATTACACTCTATG
>JAUSOA010000242.1 GCA_030656435.1 Acholeplasmataceae bacterium
GACAGCATCAACAGTTGCTAGAGTCGTTCATAGTAAGTTTATTAATAAGAACACTAAAGTATTAGTCGTTAGTATATTTGTCGCAATGAATCTCCATTTTATGGTAGAACCAATTTTAGATGGTGTCCCTTATTTATTTAGTATGTTTTGCTTGATCAACGGATTGACTTACCAATATTTAATCACTCGAAACAAAATGAAAATCAGTAGTAAGAATTTATAATTAAAAGACAAGAATAGAGGGAATATATAATGAACAGTAAAGATATGATTGTCGATTTGTATCAAGATATAATCAAGAAACCAGCATTGAAATATGAAATCAAGAGGGTATTGTCACCAAATAGCGATTTGGTACTTGATTTCATCGGAACCCATTTTTCTAAGGGCTGGGTGAGTGAAGCAAAATCTGCACTCTATCAAGCAAACCCATCTTGCTTCATCGCGATTGATGATAAAAAGATAGTTGGATTTGCCTGCTATGATGCAACTGCCAAGGGCTATTTTGGTCCCACCGGAGTTGATGCTAGCTACCGCGGTCAAGGAATAGGTAAAGCATTATTACTCGCTGCACTTGAAGCAATGCGCTATGATGGCTATGGTTACGCCATCATTGGAGGAGTGTCTGAAGAAAACAGACCTTTTTACGCAAATGGCTGTGGAGCAGTAGCTATTGAAAACAGTAAAAAAATATACGAACGCATGGTTTAAGGCGCACGCCTTAAATCATGTTTCTATTAAAAAAAGAGAGGACACTTATGAAAAACACAATTATTAATGATTTACAGATTCAAAAAGCACTCGAAGTAATGAATCAGTATTTACCCTTAGATTTAGGTGAGATTCAAAAAATCGATTTTGTTTTAAGTAACAAACCTGGTTATCAAATCAATAAGGATTATCATCAGATTGAGGTGCATTATCACAGTTTAAACGAAGCTTTTGCTGCTGTTGGTTATATCTTAACCCATAAGTCAAAAGTCACCTATAAGGTATCACGAGTACTATCTCTTGAGTCCTTAGGTGTAATGATTGACTGTGCTAGAAATGCAGTACCAAAGATTGAGACATTCAAGGAATATATTATTCATTTATCTCTTTTGGGATATACCTATCTGGGTTTATATCTAGAAGATTTATTTGAAGTCGACAATGAACCAATGTTTGGCTATATGAGAGGAAAGTACTCAAAAGAAGAACTGAAGGACTTAGTATCATTTGCTAGTCACTTTGGAATGGAGATTATTCCTTATATTCAAACACTTGCTCATTTAAACTCTATTTTTAGACATAATGACTATAGAAGTATCAATGACTTAAATGATATCTTACTAGTTGATGAACCGAGAACCTATGAATTGATTGAAAATATGCTTTCGACAGCGAAATCTATATTTTCTACCGATAAAATCAATATCGGTATGGATGAAGCATGGATGTTAGGTCTAGGTAAGCATTTATCTAAGCACGGCTTTGAAAATAGAATGTCCATCATGACAAGACATTTGGATAAGGTCTTATCCTTATGCAAGAAATACGAGCTAAAGCCTTCGATGTGGGCCGATATGTTTTTTCATCTTACAACTGGTGGCTATTTAAACCCAGGTGTCCTAGAATTTTCTGATGAAATTAAGAAATCCATACCCAAGGATGTTGAGCTTGTTTACTGGGATTACTATCAAACAACGGAACAAAAGTATACCGATAAATTCACATCCCTTAAAACACTTACCTCAAATTATGCATTTGCTGGTGGTGCGTGGAAGTGGATTGGATTTGCGCCATTAAATAGTTTCACGATTCGCTCGATGAGTTTTGCTATAAGTGCAGCTAAAAAAGCAGATGTGAAGCATTTTGTTCTAACGTCTTGGGGGGATAATGGTGCTGAAGCATCCATTTTCTCCATTCTTCCCTCCTTAATCTATATTGCAAACCAATTTTATGATGACAAGCTATCAAATGATGATGAAATATCCCTACTTTTAAGTGGCTATACCTTTGATGAGCTACTTGATTTAGATTTAGTCAATCAAATCTATCCATCAAAAGAACATATCGCGGTTAACCCTTCTAAATATCTTTTGTTTGAAGATATTTTACTTGGAAATATTAACACGAAGGTCAACATGAATTACAAATTCTACTATCACGAGATTACTGAAAAACTATCAATACAAAAAGATAAAAAAGGATCTCTATCCTATCTATTTAGAACGCTATATGATCTTTCCAAGGTCTTAACACTAAAATCAACTCTAGGACTCGATCTTTATCATGCATATCATAAGGATGACCGAGTAGAACTCATTAGATTAACAACTGAAGTTATTCCAAAATTACTTAGAGATTTAAGTAAATTCTATGAGTCATTTAAATATCAATGGTACCTAGAAAATAAGAAAATAGGCTTTGAAGTCCAAAGCTACCGAATTGGTGGTTTAATCAAAAGAATTGAAGAAGTTGAATCCTATTTGGAGTCTTATTTAACAAATGAAATTTCATCCATACCAGAGCTTGAAGAAAGAATTGTAAACTTATCAGAAGATGATGACCCCTACAATGGAACATCCTACAACAATCAATTTTCAAAGAATATTACATACGGAAATCTATAAAATGATGTTTTAATGTAAATTTTTCATATATTTTTTCATTTCTATTGACAAATCTCTACATGAAGTGTAAAATTCTAATCAAAAACGAGGAAAAGTATGAAAAATTACACTAGACTTGATATTTTAAGAATTGCAAAGGAAAGCGATGTAAGATACGTTCGTTTGCAGTTTACTGATATGCTAGGGACTGTCAAAAATGTTGAAATTCCAGTCACAAATTTAGAAAGAGCACTATCAAATGAAATTATGTTTGATGGCTCATCGATTCAAGGATTTGTTAGAATCGATGAAGCAGATATGTATTTATATCCAGACCTTTCTACATGGTTAATTCTTGAATGGGAAGACCTTAAGGTTGGCAAGGTTGCAAGACTGATTTGTGACGTTTATACAACAAAGCATGTGCCTTATGAGGGAGACCCAAGATACATTTTAAAAAGAAATTTACTAAACCTTAAAGAATTCGGATATGATAAGTTTAATGTCGGAGTCGAACCAGAATTTTTCCTATTTAAACTCGATGCAAACGGAAGACCTACCATGGAGTTTTCTGACCATGGCGGTTATTTCGATCTAGCTCCTATTGATGGATCAGAAGACGTTCGTCGTGATATTGTCTTGGAACTAGAAAAAATGGGCTTTGATATGGAGGTTTCACATCATGAGGTCGCATTTGGACAGCATGAAATCAATTTCCATTTCGATAATGCCCTAGAGGCCTGTGATAATATTCAAACATTCAAGGTCTTAGTAAAAAATGTCGCGCGCAGACACGGCTATCATGCAACCTTTATGCCAAAGCCTATTCAAGGAATTAATGGTTCTGGTATGCACTCTAATCTATCGATTTCTGATGTTGAAGGAAATAACTTATTCTATGATCCAAATACTGAAAATCAATTATCAACGACTGCATTACGCTTTATCGCTGGTGTAATGAAGCACGCTCAAGAATTTGCACTCTTATCCAATCCTACCGTCAATTCTTATAAGAGATTAGTTCCTGGATATGAAGCACCTTGCTACATCTCTTGGAGTGACGCTAACCGCTCAACGATGATTAGAATTCCTGCAGCACGTGGTAAATCAACTCGTATCGAAGTGCGTTCAGTTGACCCTTCAGCAAATCCTTATTTGGCAATGTCAGGAATACTTGCTGCAGGCTTAGATGGCATCAAAAATGAAATTGATGGAATATCCCCTGTGAAGAAGAACCTATTTAAGATGAGTGACCTGGAAAGAAAACGTTTAGGCATTAGAAACCTTCCAGAATCACTACATGAAGCAATTGAATTCTTCACTGCCTCATCTTTGATGAAGGAAACAATTGGTGAAGAACTCTTTTCAAAACTCATTGAGGCGAAACAAAGAGAGTGGGACGAATACAAAATGAAGGTCACTCAGTGGGAACTCGATAAATATCTACCCATTATTTAACATATTACACCTAGTTACTAGGTGTTTTTTTTTCATAAGTGTTATAATGAAACTAACATAAAAACGAAAGGGAAAAACTTATGAAAAATTGGAATTTAGATGATCTTTATCTAGGGTTTAACGATAAGTATAACCAAGACCTAGAAAAATTAGATCAAATGACAGAAAAGTATATTGCTCATATCAATCAAAAAAACCCTGAACCAATTGCTTATATTGAAGGCTATTTAAAGTTTCAAGAGGATGCTCATGTACTTGTTAGAACGATGGCATCATTTGCGATGCTAACCATGTCAACAGATGTTACAAACTCAGAAGCACCTCTTTATTTATCTAAGATTCAACGTATTAACAGAAAAGCGACTGCAGAGGATGTCTTATTTACTAGATACTTAACCACTGTTGATTTAAACGCACTTGCAGAGAAATCTCCACTCATTAAAAAATATCTATTCAACTTAGAAAATGAACAAAAAGAAGCGAAGCATCTTTTATCTGAAAAGGAAGAAATTTTATATGCGAAGCTCCGCGAGCTTGCATCCGGAGGATGGTCGAATCTTCATAATTTGACAACAGCAAACCTACCAGTTCAATTTAGAGATAAAGAGATTACCTTATCAGAGGTTAGAAATTTAGCCTATGATAACGATCAAATGATTAGAAAAGATGCTTTTGAAGCTGAAATTAAGAGCTTCTCACAAATCGAAGACCAAGTCGCTCTAGCATTATCTAATATCAAGAGAGAAGTCACTGTCATGAATGAATTACGTGGTTATACTTCTGCACTTGAAAGAACATTAGATCAATCCAATATGACAAAGGAAACATTAGACGCGATGATTTCTGCAATGAAGGATTATAGACCTCATTTCGAAAGATATTTAAAGGCTAAGTCTACATATCTTGGACATGAGACTGATCTACCTTTTTATGATATGTTTGCACCCGTTGGAAAATTAGAGAAGACCTATACCTACGAAGAGGCACAAGAAATCGTTAAGGTCGCATTTTATGGCTACTCTAAGCGCTTAGGAGACTTCGCGAAGAAAGCATTTGAAAAAGAATGGGTCGACGTTTACCCTAAAAAGGGGAAACGTGGAGGTGCATTCTGCTCCAACCAACCTCAATTAAAGCAATCTCGTATTATGACTAACTTTACTGGATCTTTATCTGATGTTTTAACACTTGCTCATGAACTCGGTCATGGATACCACGGTGAAGTCATTTCAAGTAATGATCCACTGCATTGGGGTTATCCAATGCCTTTAGCAGAAACTGCATCCATTTTTTGTGAGACGATTGTCAATAATCATTTACTATCTTTAATTACGAATCCTAAAGAAAGATTATCCGTTTTAGAGAATTCGCTTCAAGGGGATACTCAAGTCATTATCGATATTCTATCTAGATTTATTTTCGAAACCAACTTGTTTGCTAAAACTCAAGGTCCTGTCTCGAAGCATGAGATGAAGGACATGATGCTTTCTGCTCAAAAAGAAGCTTACCTAAACGGTCTTGACCACAATCAACTTCACCCATACATGTGGTTAGTTAAAGGGCATTATTATAGTGCTGGATTAAACTTTTATAACTTCCCATATGCATTTGGATTACTCTTTGGCAAGGGACTCTATGCTCAATACATAAAGAATCCCGATACCTTCTTAAAATCCTATGATGATTTGCTTGCACTCACTACTAAAACCAGTGTTGAAGCATGTGCAATGTCAATGAATATTGACGTTACAAAAAAAGATTTTTGGATTGACTCATTAGAGCAAGTTAAAAAAGATATTGATGAAGTTATCTCTTTATTTAAATCTTAGTTCATCATTATTACATTCATTATTACATTTTTCTTACATTTCACAGGTTCATATGCTATAATTATTATTGATAAGCGAATTAAATATGGAGGATACAAATGAACAATGAACAGCTAGAACAAACCAATGAAATTAGTTTGATTGACCTAATCAAAATTTTGAGATCTAATATCATTCTTATTATGATTGGAGTCATAATTTTTGGTACAGTAGCAGCAATTTATGCATTTGCTGTAGCTAGCCCAAAATACAAATCAAATGCCTATGTGATGGTGCAAGTACAAGTAGAGGGCTCTTCTGGAAATTCTTTTGACCTTCTCAATGCACAACGTTTAATGGCTACAGCAGCTGATTTGATTTCGATGCCTATTGTCTTAGAGAAAGTCATCAATGATTTGGATTTAGAGATGTCGACTGGACAGTTAAAGAGCAATCTTTCAATTAGTTCGTCGACAACAAGTTATTTCATCAATGTGAGTTATTTATCTGAGGATCCATTAGAATCCAAAATGATTGTCAATGCAGTTATCGATGCAGCAATCGATTTCGCCAATAACAATGTCGCAATCCTAGAAGATAATATCATTCGCACAAGTACAGCAAATAATGGTGTTTACGATTCACCTAATAAGGTTTTATATGTAGTTATCGGTATTATGCTAGGTGGTATTGTTGGTGTAGGCATTGCATTCCTTAAGGAAATGCTCAATAATACCTTTAGAACAAAAGAGCAGCTGGAGTTAGCCTTTGGTATTCAAGTCTTAGGTGTTATTCCTGAATTTGAAGTAAAGGAGCAAAAACATGAATAAAAAGAAAATGAAAATATTTGCTCCAGAGCGCAATGAAAGATATGATTATGTAGTCACTAAGGAACAACCGCTTTCTTATACTACAGAATCATTTCAAAAGGTTTTAATTAACCTTGATTATGCAAATATCGATAAGAAGATAAAGGTTATTGAATTTACTTCAACACTTGCCTCAGAAGGTAAATCGACATTTGTATCCAATTTAGCTTATTTAATGGGACAAAAAAATAAAAAAACGATTCTTATCGATTTAGACTTAAGAAAGCCAAAAGGTCATAGAGTTTTTAACTCTGCAAATAAGGATGGTTTAACTGACTATCTTTCAGGAAAAATTTCTTATGAGTCTTTAATCAAGCACTCTGATGAATTTGGAATTGATTATATAGTTACTGGAGAAAAAACAAGTTCAATAGTGAATGTCTTAGAAGCTCAAAAGCTTGCTGATTTAATTCAAAAGCTTAAAGAAACCTATGATTATATCTTACTCGATGCACCTCCTGTAATTGCAGTATCTGATGCTCTATATATCGCGAAACTTGCTGATGGAGTCATATTTGTAGTTGCTCAAAATGTTGCTAAAAAAACCTTAGTTAAAGAGGCTATACAAACACTTAGAAGTAACAATGTACATATCATTGGAACAGTGCTTACACAAGTAAGCCTCAAGGGTGGAGCATATGGCTATGGTTATGACTATGGCTATAGATATGAAGAAGATTAATGATGATTGATATTCATAACCACATCTTACCTTCAGTCGATGATGGTTCGCAAAGTCTTGAATTTTCAATTGATATGATTAAAAAAGAAGTGAGTGATGGTGTAGAATCAATTATTCTAACACCTCACGTCTTATCTCATGTTTCTAAAATGAGTCCTGAAGATCATGTAAAAATATTTCATGAGCTTCAAGACGAAGTCAAAAGACAAAACATAAATGTTAACTTATTTTTAGGAGCAGAAATACTTTACAGATCACATTTAAATCCAGATTACTCAAAACTGTCACTCGCGAATTCAAAATATATTTTAATCGAATTTTCGACATCGATTGAAACACCAATCGAAGATATTGTCTATGATTTATCTAGATTAGGATTTATTCCAATCGTTGCTCATGTGGAAAGATATTCTTATTTATCGTTTGAGGATTATGCGCGGATTAAAAACTCTGGTGGTATGCTTCAACTTAATGGAAATTCCATACTAGGAATCGACCCAAAGGTTAATAAAAAGCTTCCAATGAAGATATTAAAAGCAGAACTTGCAGACTTTATAGCAACCGATGCACACAATATGGGCGTGCGTATCCCAAACCTAAAAGAGACCTATCTTTACCTACAAAAGCATTTACCTGAGGCCTATTTAGAAAAGTTATTTTATCGTAATGCAAAATTAATAATTTCGTAAGAATTGGCACCCTAGTGGTGCTTTTTTTTGTGCATATTTGTAAATATTTTCATATATCTAAGGTAAAATGAGGGTAAAGGAGAGCCCTCATGGAACCACACATCCTTCTAGATTTAGTAAGTCATGTAGACTTTGGATATGCAGTCTACAACAAAACTGAAGAGATTTGGATAGCCAAGAATCCAATGTTTGACTTAATTAAGAAGAAGTATGAAGAAGAAAATTTAAGCAAAAATAAGCCAAATATGTTCTTGAGTTTTTTATTTGCGTTGAAAAGAGATAAAATCTATGAGCGTTTTCTATACCTAAAAAATCAAATCATTAAAATACAGTTAGCTGATGATCCTAACCTTCTTTTTGTTTACCTATATGATGTTACCAAACCTTATCTTGACTATAGTTTACTCTTGCCAGACCAAAAGAAATACGAGGGTTTTAGTTTACACAACTTTTCTTTTGTTTGGGAGTTTGATACGAATGGAAAATATACCTATGTTGATGAGTACTTTACACCAATTTTAGGATACTTACCTGATGAAGTGGTAGGAAAATTTCATTTCTATGATTTCTTATCAGATGAAATCAGAGACGATATTAAAAATATAGCCTTTGATACCTTTGAAAAACATGAATCGTTTGGAAATATAATCAATAAAAAAATAAGTAAGACAGGACATCCTATTTGGCTTTTGACATCAGGCATGCCTGTATTCGATAAGGAAGGCATTTATATAGGTTACAGAGGAATTGATACTGATATCACAAAATGGATTGAAAGTGAAGAAAAGTCAAACTCCTATCATCAAAAATATTTAACTGTTTTTAAGCATAGCCCTCTCGGCATGGTGCAATATGATTTGAATGGAAAACTTGTTGTTTATAACGATAAGTTTTTAGAGATAATTGATATTAAAAAGAGGCTAATCGAAGAAATGAATATTAAATCCTTGTTTGGTTCTCAGTTATTGAATGTTTTTGAAGAATCTCAAAAGGGAATCGCAAACCGTAGTAAGGGCACCTTGTATAATCCGTTTTCAGATAACAAAATACCTGTTGTTGTCGATTTTTTGCCTCAGTTTGAAAATAAGTTCTTGACTGGTGGAATCTTAATTATAGAGGATTTGAGGAGTGAACTTAAAAAAGAAAAGGAAATGAAGAAAATTCTTCGTATTGATTATCTAACAAATACCTATAATAGGAGATCCTTTGATGAAGATGTTTTAGAGTTTAAAGAAAGTGATTTACCCATTTATTTTATCCTTGCTGATATTAACGGGATTCGTGTATATAATGAATCATTTGGCTTCGAGGTTGGAGATAAAATCATCACTTATGTTGCAGGAGTTTTAAAAAAATTCATGAAGCATCCAATGAAGGTTTATCGAGTCGGAGGTGATGAGTTTGGCTTTTTCATTAAAAATGCTGAACTTGATGATGCAGAAGAGCTTATCGAACTCATCAAAAAAGAACTTAATAATCATCCGTTTGAGTTTGATATTCACGTGTCTTTTGGATATGCAGATATAGAAAAATTAAATAAACCTTTCCCTGAAGTCTTTATGCATGCTGAAAAGATGTTATTTAGTCAAAAAGTTTATGACGGATCTTCGGTTTCTTTAAGAACTGTTGATGTTATCATGGCGACACTATTCGAAAAGAGTAAGCGAGAGCTAAATCACTCAAGAAGAGTATCATCAATGAGCTATCATATCGCAAAGCACTTAAATCTAGGTGCGACTTTTGAGGAAAAGGTCAAACTATCTGGATTACTCCATGATATTGGAAAAATTAATATCGACTCTAATATACTGAATAAGGCTGATGATCTTACTGAAGAAGAATGGAAGATTATTAAGGAGCATCCAAGAACTGGCTATATGATCTTAAATGCAGTTGAGGAGTACCGTGATGTTGCAAATATCGTACTATCTCATCATGAAAGATATGATGGCACAGGATACCCTAGAGGTTTAGCAGGAAGCTATATTCCACTAGAAGCTAGGGTTGTTTCTGTTGCTGATGCATATGACGCGATGACACAAGATAGAACCTACCGTAAGGCTTTATCTACTGAAGATGCTATTTTAGAACTGAGAAGAGGTAAAGGAAAACAGTTTGATCCAAGGATTGTTGAAGTCTTTATCACCAAGGTTTTAAAGAAATCATAATGTTTTTAGATATTCAAGTAATACTTGGTATGTTATAATAAAGTATGAAGTAAATATCGGAGACTTTTTATGGCTACAGTTGCATTTGGTAATTTCTACTATTTTCTATATATAGCTTTAGGAGTTCTAATTACACTATTGATGGTTAGATTCTTAAGAAATAAGACAACCAAGTTCAGATATTGGTTTATTTTTGGTTTGATTATCTTTAATTTACTCATTCATTTCCTAAAAATCTTCATTTATCCCTATAATACGGTACCTTATGTACTCACAAAGGTGTCCTTCGAAAATGTTTGTGCAGTCTCTGCATTACTCTATCCATTTCTATTCTTTGCTAAAAATAAGACATTAAAGGATTATATGGTTTTAGTTGGTATGGCAAGTGGTATCATTACCTTCATTTATCCTGTCGATGTGATGTCATTATTTTTCAATGGTCAAGAGGGATTCTTTTCTTCAGCAAGACCTGCATTTATGTTTGAAAATATCCGGTTTTATTTATCTCATTTAATTATCTTTCTAGTGCCCTTCTTGATGATGCACTATGGATTCCACACCCTATCTATAAAACGTGCCTATCGTGCACCATTTATGCTAGTCATCATTTTAGTCATCATCTTCATCAATGAGTTAATCTTGACAATGATTGGCTGGATTCCTAAAAGTCAATTCTTCGATCCAAGATTTAGAAACCCTTCATTTATCTTTGGTGTCAGAGGTGATTTAGGTGGCTTAGGGATGATTTTAGGTGTGTTTGTCCCAATGGCCTTTCGGTCAAACCCTTGGTTTATCGGAGAAGCATATCTTCCAGTGATATGGCTCGTATTACCTGCAATGATTTATGGTGGTTTAATTGCTCTTGCTTTTATGTTTATCTATGATACAAAGGAAACACTCTATTTCTTTAAGCTAAAAATGCGAATTAAACCCTTTGAAGAACCCTATGATTTAAAGGAATAATTGAAAACATCAAAATATAATCGAATGATTCATTAAAATCTATCATTCTTTTATTTTTGATGTATAATGTTTATTGTGTGAAAACGCTTTCCAAAACTATAAAAATAAAAAAATAGAAAGAGGTCGAGAAGAAATGATTTCAAAGGCAAAAGGTTTTACATATGTAAAGGCAAATGTGATTTATATGCAAAAGTACAAGGATGGAGCTTGGGGTGAAGGAAAACTTGAAACAAGTGATCAATTTACAATCTCAGGATTATCCACATCCCTTCATTATGGTCAGGAATGCTTCGAAGGCTTAAAGGCCTATCGCAGAGCTGATGGCAAAATACAACTATTTAGAGTTAAAGATAACGCAGAAAGATTTCAAATGTCATGTAGCTATATGATGATGCCTACAATACCAACTGAAGTCTTTATTGAAGCAGTGCACAAGGTCGTTTTAGCGAATGCAGATTTCATACCTCCTTATGGTAACAAGGAATCCTTATATATTCGCCCATTTATGATTGGTGTTGGTGATAATCTAGGACTCCGTCCTGCACCTGAATATATCTTTAGTATTATTGTATCTCCTGTAGGTTCTTATTTTAATGGTGAAGTAAAGCCAGTCGATATGGCAGTATCGAAATATGATCGTGCAGCACCAAATGGCACAGGGCATGTAAAAGTTGGGGGAAATTATGCAGCATCACTTTTCGCGCAAATGCAAGCGAAAAAAGCTGGATTTGCAGATTGTATCTTTTTAGATCCAAAAACACATACAAAGATAGAAGAAGTTGGAGCAGCGAATTTCTTTGGTATCACTAAGGATAAGAAATATGTAACACCTAAATCACCTTCGATCTTAAATAGTATCACGAACCGCTCCTTAAAATACCTAGCAGCAAATCATTTAGGTTTAGAGGTTGTTGAAGGCGAAGTTTATATTGATAAGCTTGATCATTTTAATGAGGCTGGTGCGTGTGGAACAGCAGCAGTCATCACGCCTATAGGTTCAGTTACCAATGGTGAACATAAGCATTTATTTCCTGCAAATGAAAAGATGGGCGAATATACAAAAAAACTATATGATTTATTAACTGGTATTCAGTTTGGTGATGTCGAAGACCCACAAGGATGGATTACTGTTTTATAATTAAGGATGTGTCAAAATGAAAGAAAAAAGATTAGAAGGAATGGTTTCATATATTAAAGGAAATTACCGTTTCTTAACGATTCTTTTTTCTATACTTTTTATCATATTTTCATATTTCTTGATGAAAACAATCACACATAATCATTTATCCTATTCTCATTTGATGTATATACCTATCGTACTAACAGGTAGTATACTTGGTGGCTATTACGGCTTAGGTATCGGAATTATTGCAGGACTCGCTGTAGGACCACTTATGCCCTATAACCTAGATACACTAGCAAGCCAGTATTGGCTTGACTGGGTATTTAGACTAATGATGATGAGTGTCATTGGTTATATGAGTGGAATGTTTGGTATGACCTATCGAAGTGCTCAAAAAAGAATTAAGGATATCCTAGAAAGAAATCAAGATACAGGGCTTCATAATATCAATTACTTGATGAATTATCCTTTAGAGAAGAATCGAACTTACACCGTCGCTTCTTTAATTATCGGAAACAGTGATTTGATTTGTGATGTTGTTGGATATGAAGCTTATTTTGAGTATATTCAAAATATCGATTATCTTTTTAAATCTAAATATATCGATATTCGGATTATTCAAACTGACCTTAATCATCTATGGTTTATCAAGCCTACCTATGATTTCGATGAAGAGATCGTTGAATTCATAAGCTTAATCGGTGTCGCACATATTTTGGGTCAACAATCCCTATTTGTTGATTATGCAGTTGGTTTTTCAAAGCAGAAGAATATTCAAGAGAAAGATATCACAAAATACTTTATCCAATCCGATATGGCAGCTAGAGAAGCGAAGGCTACCAATTTAGTTTATTTAACCTATTCAGATGTCAACACAAAGAAACAATTTGAATATGAACTATTAACTGATTTTTATGATGCGATGCGTGATGGTCAAATTTATTTGGTCTATCAACCAAAAATAGATTTGAAAACCAAACGACCTATTGGATTAGAGGCATTAATTAGATGGAATCATCATACAAAAAAGACAATCATGCCAGATCAGTTTATTCATGCAGTAGAAAATACCAATATGATTCATGAAATGACTCAAATGGTATTTAGATGGTCACTAGATTATCAAAAAAAATTAATCGAACATGGAGTTTCGGTTCCAATATCAATTAATATTTCAACTAAAAATTTATATGATATACATTTTTATGACAAGATGGTGGCTATATTTAAGGAATATCAAATCAAACCATCCTTTGTAGAATTTGAGATAACAGAGACGGTACTGATGGAAGATCCTGAAAATTCTAAAAAAATGCTTGAAGCATTTTCTAACTACGGATTTAAGATTGCAATCGATGATTTTGGTAAAGGCTATTCATCCCTTGCATATTTAGCTCAGTTTCCAATCAATACCATTAAGATTGATCGTTTTTTCACGAAGCAAATCTTAATCAATCCAACAACTCAGCATATCGTTAAGGCCACGATTGACCTAGCGAAGCAACTAGGGTATCAAGTCTTAATTGAAGGCATAGAAGATAAGGAAACAGCTGATTTATTAGAAAGACTTGGATGTCATACTGCTCAGGGATACTTATACCTAAGACCTCAAAAAGAAGAAGAGATACTCAGTTATCTAAAAGAAGATATAGATCAATAAAAAAAGATGGCATAAACCATCTTTCATTACTAAAACGATTAGGATTCAATATAGATATATCTACCCTCGACAAGCTCAAAGCTTGTCTTTTTTTCTGATGTTTCAAAGATAGCTAAGATAACAACAATGAAAACACTAAATGGGATTGAATATTGAACATTATCAACTAAGCCATGGAGTTGACTCGCTATAAATCCAATTAGAAATAAATATTTTTCAACACTTACCTCGTTGAACATATACTTAAAGACTTGTATAAAATGGATAATTAATGCTCCTAAGCCAAATAAACCCATGGTAGCTAGTGCTTGAATAATCGTAGAGTGATACATAAATAACCGACCATCAAATGGAAAGCTTTGTATCGATAGCCATCCACCACCAAATATTGGATATCTTAAAAAGATTTTAATGCCTTCTGTGTAGAAGTAGATTCGATTGCTTGTAAAAGCGTTAAATCCTTCACCTTCAATACTTGCTAAGATATTTAACCATTCGATGAAAAACCTGAAATTGATTGCAAGTATGAATACTGGAACAGCAGCAAGAGCAATCCAGTGAATATAGTTTTTCTTAGGACCCTTGAAGTAAAATAAAAGTATTGAAAATAGCCCAGATAAGCCAAAGCTAATCAATCCCCCACGAGATTTTGTGAATACAACAGCAGCGACCGGAAGAATCATTAGAATCCATAGCCAATAATTTTTAGGTTTTTTCATGATGAAGTAAATATAACTAGGGAATGTCAATGCGATATAAAAACACATATCATTTGTATTTGCCCAACCAAGATTTCTTAGCCATCCTAAGAAAAGTCTAGTCATAAAGTCTAAATCCGTATAAGTCATAAATCCTCTATAGACATAGATAAACAATTGAAAGGTTAACACTAGATTTGCAACAAACATTATTTTGAATAGATACTCTAAATTACTTTTACTTGTACTTGAATAAAACACATAGAAGAACAAGTATAGAAAACCAAGTAACGAAACAGGGATTGCAGTGATATCAAATGGTAGATATATGAGTGCAATTATATAACCCACTGCAATAAGAAACAAACCCAGGAAAAAACGTCCTTTGTGAAATTTTGGTTTAAACCGAATTAGGTGAAAAACAAAACTAAATAAAAATGACGAGATAGCAACGATTGGGAAGCCGAGATCTATTGACGTTTCAAATGTCATATCCGATTTATTCAAGATAAAGAGTAATCCGATTAAAATCGGTATGGAATACATTGTATTTCTAAAGGATATGAAGATGAAACATAAAAGAAAAATGAAGAAAAGAATTCCAATCATATTGATTAAATTGTAATCAAAGGGTGGTGTTTCCTTATAAAAAGACCACGAAATCAATGTGATCGAAAAAATCAATACGATATAAGCTCCACTATTCAAAAACTTTTCTATTTGCTTCATCTGTAACCCCCAATATGTTGCTACATTCATTATAAATATGTTTTCATCAAAAGTCAAAGATAGGAGTTCTTTTTTAAAGTTCTAAATTAAAAAAAAGGATCAAGAAATACTGATCCTCATCTCTATCTAACACTTTCTCAATCTTTTTGCCATCAATGCGGCTGCATGTGCTGGATCAATGACTGGTTCTATTATTTTGATTTTTTTATCTATATTTCGAATTTTTTGATTTAATCGTTCCATAAAGTAACCTTTAGAATTTCCTAAGCTTCCTACAATGACTAGAGTCGGTTCTTCAATGGATAAATGATTATAGACACTATGTACTGAAAGTGCTAGTTCATCAGTCGCTTCATCAACAATCTTTTTTGCATATAGATTCCCCTGATTTGCATGCTTTGTCACTAATGGAGCAAGCTGTGCAATCCAAGTTCGATCTAAATATCTTTCGTTCATAATATTTACGAAATCTGTTGGTTTTTGTAAACCAATCATTTTTGCGACTTCAATGGAGAACTCATTTTTCTCGAGTCTACCATCATAGGCTTTAATGACGTGTCTAAGCGCTTTGAATCCAAGGTCATAACCTGAACCCAAGTCACCTTCCTTGAAGCCCCATCCACCAGATTTATGGAACTTATTGAATTTATCTTTACCGTAAGCGACCATTCCAGTTCCACAAATTAAAGTCATTCCTTCATCAAAGCACAATCCACTATAAAGTGCATTCTCCATATCATTTCGTGCAATAACGATTGTTTGATCGTCAACTCCATTCAAATTCCGTAATAGATTTTGAACCTCATCATAATCACTTTCAAAAACAATTCCCCCGATACCAGCAAAAATAGCTTGAAAATATGGATGTTCATGTTGAGTATAAAAATTAGTTAAAGCAAGCATAATATTCTCTAATGTTTTTTCTCTATCTACAGTATCAATACTCGTTGGTCCTGAAGCACCTATAAAAAGGATGTTTTCATGTTCATCGATGACACAAACTTTAGTTTTTGTTCCACCACCATCTATTCCTAAATAGTAATTCATTTTTCTACCTCACTGTTGTTGCTTATAGTTCAACAATAACTGAAACTTTTCATTTAGTCAATACAAAAAGAGGGAATGTATTGTAAATGTATTAAAAGAATGCTACAATTAAGAAAAACATCGAGGAGTGATTATATGCTGGTCGATACAAGTGACAAACAACCATTTTATATTCAAATAAGAAATAGTCTAAGACAAAAGATTGAAAACGGGGATTGGAAAGAAGGAGATTTAATTCCAAGTGAAAAAGAACTTGCTTTATCCTATGGTGTGAGCCGTGTAACTATTAGGACAGCAATCTCAGCTTTAGTATCTGAACAATACCTAACAAGAAGAGCAGGTTATGGGACCACAGTTCTAAAAAACAAGTCCTCATTATCTAATTTTACTTTGATTCAAAGCTTTACCAACGAAATGAATGAAATGGGCCTACCGAGTAAGACATTGAATGCACACCTAAAATTGATTCAAGCAGATAAAAATCTAGCTTCTATCTTTAAAATCAATGAAGGAGACCCATTATACAACCTTCAACGCGCAAGAGGAGCGCAAATTCCAATTCTTTTTTCCGATACTTATTTGCTACCCATTGTTGAAATTCCTAACACTCAAGAATTCTTAATGGGATCATTATATCAATATTTATCGTCAAAAAAAATATATTTTTCAATGTTTGAGGAATATATAAGTGCAGTCATTGCTCCTAAAAGTATTAAACTAATTTTACAAATTCATGACGATTCCCCTCAGCTCAAAAGAAAGAGATATTCATATGATGAAAACAATAGATTGCTAGAGTACACAGAAACCTACTACAATTCAGCAAACTACGAATATCGAACAAGAATCTTCTACCGCAGAAAATAATCTGCGGTTTTTTTTATAATGTACTATAAAAATTACAAATGTATTATAAATGTATTGTAATATGCTTTATCCTATGATATATTATTAATAGAAAACGCTTGCAAAGGTAAACAATATGAAAAAAATCATTTTTTTAAGTTTGATAATGCTATTATTTTTTCTTAGCAGTTGTACTGATTCTGACGAGATAATAATAGAACCTATAATCATTCCAACTTGCTCTGATACTTTTAGCATGACACTTGGTGATTTCATTCCTTTACTTTCTGTAGAAGCACCCTATTCAAAGACGCTAGGATCTTTAGATAATTTCGCAAATACTTGTAAACCTTTTGATGTGAATCCAATCTTTATGAAAGAATCATCAATTAAGACGCATCAATTGATCTTTAGTCTAGATGCAATCTATCCAATTGATCAAATCATCTGGACTTCCTATATAGGAGAGCTTGCAGAAAAGATAGACTCAATTTCAATCGATGTTTCTTTAAATGGAATCTCTTACCAAAGAATAGTAAATAATTTCCAATTATCTAAAGAGGTTGAAGAAATATCCTTAGGAGGAACCATGGCAAGTAAAATTAAAATAACTGCGAAGGCAGATGAAAAGTACTACGGTATTCAAGACGTTAGATTAAAACTTGCTGACGGTTTAATCGTTTTAGAGGATAAAGCTTGGTCTAATACTTTTTTAAGATATAACGGTTGGACTGGTGCAGATGGTATTTTCACCTTTAATCTTACAGATGGTGATGAATCTATAGGTGCTTCAAAAAACACAACAGGATTTATCTTTTCTGATACATTTGTTGGTGAGGTTTACCAAAACAACAAGCTTAGAAAATCATTTACCATGATCAATAACTCACTCGGTTATTATGATTGGAATAAACCATTTGATGAGGCCTTTACATTCGATTATAAAATCAGTGACAATAAAGCAAAATCAGTCTTTACACCTGATCATTATATAGGCAAGCAAGCAAGAAACTTATTGGATGGTGATGGCTTGTCCATTACACAGTCAAGTGAAGCAACTTTAACTAACTCTACTGAAGGAATTAGTTGGTTAACCAATCAAGTTCCATCAGAAGTAGTTATTGATTTAAAAGATTTTTATAATGTTGGTTCAATCTACTTGTGGAATTATAATTCAAACACCTCTTACGGTGCTAAAAAGATAGAGATTAGTTATAGTCAAGATAAAATTACCTATAATAATCCATCTATATATACTATGAATCCTGCAGGTGGTTCTGCAATTGAACCATATACACTTGAAATATCAAGTTTGGAACAAAATGCAAGATATATTAAGATTAAAGTGCTTGAATCCTATGATTTAGAATTTGTAGGATTGGGTAAACTCATGATTTTTTCTACAGATGATATTTATTTATTTGGTCAAGCAACTGCTTCAAGTCATGTAGATTCATTAGAACCCAATGAAAACTCAGCTAGACTTTGGCTTCAAGATGGAGTTGTAGTCAATCAAAATTTGTATATCTTCCCAATTCTTGTCAAAGATGAATCGAATATCTTCAAAGTACACAATGTTGGTTTAATTAAAGCTCCCATCGTTGATGAGAGAATTGATTACTCAAATAGTGAATACCTAGATTCACCACTACAGGTTAAGACTCAAGACGGTGGCACTATATTCTTAGGTGCTGGTTTGATGAATCACTCGAATGTTGATGGATATATCTATATCTACGGATATAAAGATTTACGTGGCAGACATTTGGTTGTTGGAAGATTTTTACCTAGAGATATCGAAAATTTTAATGCATGGGAATATTTTAATGGTACAGATTGGACTCATGATATCAATCAAGTCCATGGTTTAATTTCAAAGGTTTCTGCAGAGCTTTCTGTTACCTATATTGAAAGCGGACTTTTTGCTGGAAAATTTATGTTGGTTGTGATGGAAGATACGACCTCTGGAATCATCAGCTATTCAATTTCTGATACACCCTATGGTCCCTTTGGTTCTTACAATCAAATCTATAAAACATCAGAAAGTACTTATCTTCGTGCGGCATTCACCTACAATGCGAAATTACATCCTAGTCTATCTGAACCTGGAAATTTTTTAATCTCATACAATGTGAATACAACACTAGTTGGAGCATTAACCGATGCAAATATTTATTATCCAAGATTCATTCGAATCATAGAAGTCAAAAAATAAGGAGAAACCAATGAAAAAGGGAGATTTAATTCAAGAGATATTATTAAAAAAAGGGATCAATACAATCCATTTAGACCGAATTTATCCAATTGAGAGCTTTAAGTCTAAAAATCATAATATAGTGACCTATATGATTGATGATCAAATTATGAAAGACGATATTCAATATGCAAATAAAATGATGATTGATGCTAAGCAAGAAGAAAAACTATCAATCTATTGTGGTTCAGGTTATTTAGCAGTAAAAGATGATGAGATGAATCAAAAATTCTTAAAGTTCTCTGAATGGTCAGGTGGGGATGGCATTTACACCTTCAATTTATCTAGTGGTAAGGACGTATTTGATCAGAAGCAGGATATGAAGACACTCTTTGTTTTTGGTGATACCTTTGTTGGCACCTCAGATCCAAAAACAAATAGAAGATATCAGCCACATTTAATGCCAAATAATTCGATTGGTATCTATCAAAACAATCAAATTGAGTTTAAGGTGAATTGGCAAAAGGACGGTTCAGTTTCTGGATTTTATAAAATGGATCCAAGATTTGATCAAGCAGGAACGGTTATTTCCAATACAGTCTATTATGATCGAAAAGAAAAAAATATCGGATATTTATCAGGAATTAATCCAAAATCTCTCGAAATAGTATATGACCTTCGTAAAGAAAGATTCGTTTCCCATATTGATTTTTATAACTACTTTAGTCAGGAAGCAAACCATTTAGCAAAGCGTGGTTTAAAGAATTTTATGATTCTTGGATCCAATGATGATGAAAACTATGTTGAAATTAAATCAGTAAGCCTGGAAATGGCAAAATCTCAAGATTATAGAGAAAAAATAAATATTAATGTTTCTTACCGTTATTTTAAATTGATTGTCCCTACAACTAAAGGGATTGGAAATTATAACGATGAAAGCTTTAAAGAAGGTATGTATGGACTAAATTTAATTAAATTCTTTAATGATCAACAACAATATAAAGATATTTTTGCTTCTGCAAATTCCGTTTTACTTTCAGATGATGAACATTCATGGATTTGGTTGCAGGATGGAGTTATTATTAATGATTATCTTTATACCTTACCAATGACGATCAATTCAGATCTCAATCAACCTGAAGGGTTACAGTTTTGTGTAAAGGGAGTTGCGATGATCAAAACTCCAATCATAAATCAAATGATTGATTATGAACATGCAACAATGAAGATGACATCATTATTAATAGATACTAAGGATTCACAGTTTTTATTTGGTGCAGCAGTTCTACCGAACACAGTTCAAGCAGGAGCTAAATATCCTGATGGGTACATCTACATCTATGGATATAAGACTACCTTTGGACTAAGAGAGCTTGTAGTTGCTAGAGTATTAGCAGAAAACTTTGAATTTGTTGATGATTGGAGATTCTTTGATGGAAATGATTGGGTGACTTCAATTTCTGAATCTAAGCCAATATTAGAGCATATTTCTTGTGAAATGAGTGTCTCGCAGCTTTTAGATGGTTTATGTAAGGATAAATATATTGCAGTATTTACCTATGATACCAATACACCTTATGTTGCTTTTGCAATTGGAGATTCTCCTGTTGGTCCATTTGGCAGTCCACAAAAGATTTATCATACACCAGAACAAGAATTATATAAGAGTACAACATATACTTATAACGCAAAAGCGCATCCACATTTATCAAAATCTACCGATATCTTAGTAACATATAACACCAACACTTACAACTTTGAACACAATATGTCGAATAATTTAATTTATAGACCAAGGTTTATTCATTTAATCGATACGACAAAATAAAGAAAAAGAGGGATTTTAATGACCGAAGCAATTCGTAAGCCAATATTGAATAAAAAACAAAAAGACTTAATCAAAAAGATTCTGCTTCACTTCGTTTTGATTATTGCAAGTTTTGGCTTTTTATTCCCATTTTTATGGATGCTTTTTACTGCATTAAAGACACCTCAAGAGTTATTGATGGGAACTGAGGTTTTCTTTCCAAGAAATCCTCAATGGTCGAATTTCGTTACCGCAGTTCAAGCGATTCCGTTTTTGATGTACTTAAAGAATTCACTGATCATTGTTGTTTTGGTTATGACTGGAACACTTTTTTCAGCAACAACTGCAGCATACGCCTTTGCCAAGCTCAATTGGCGTGGACGAGATAAGTGGTTTCTCGTTATGCTTGCAACCATGATGATTCCTATTCAAGTCATCTTAATTCCAACCTACATCATGTATGCACAAATCGGATGGCTTGGTACTAGACTTCCTTTAATCGTTCCTGCATTTTTTGGGGGTGGATCTGCATTTTATATTTTCCTCTTAAGACAATTTTTTAAGGGGATACCAAAGGAATTATCCGAGAGTGCAATTATTGATGGAGCCAATCATTTTCAAATATTCATTAAAATCATGCTTCCACTATGTAAACCAGCAATCATTACTGTCGCATTATTTACTTTTATGGGTTCATGGAATGATTACTTCGGACCATTAATATTCTTGTCAAACCCAGATCATTGGACATTGGCACTTGGCTTACGAGCTTTCCAAATGCAGTATGGCGGAAGATTTGACTTAATGATGGCTGCTGCAATCTTAATTATGTTACCAACTCTCGTAATTTTCTTTTTCACACAAAAGTCATTTATCGAGGGTATAACCTTCACAGGGATAAAGGGATAGGAGGATTGAAAATGAAAAAGATTTATTTACTATTTGTTATTTTATTGAGTCTGTTTACACTAGCAGCATGTGGTGGAGAGGATACCGGAGATAAAATCGTTATTAATTTCTGGCACATGTCACCAATTGGTAGTGCATCTTATTCAGGAATGCGCTCCATTATTACAGACTTTAACGAGTCTCAAGATACATATTTTGTTAGGGGTACTGGGTTCTCATTTTGGGACTATTGGGATAAGATCAATATCGCTATATCATCAAGAACCGCTCCACATATTGGATTATCAACAATCGATGATGTGGCATCTAGAGCTTCAGCTGGAGTGTTACACAACATTTCTGATTTAATGGAAAACGACACAACTGGTAAGAATTTGATTGATCTTGACGAATTTAGACAAAGTCAACTCGAATTTGCAACCTATCAAAATGATTTATATGCAATGCCTTTTTCTGCCACAACAAGAGCACTATTCTATAATCTAGATATGTTTACTGAGAAAGGGCTAACCGTTGCTGATGTCCCAAAAACTTGGGATGAACTGCGTACAGTTGCAAAGCTTTTCGATCAAACAAATAACTCTGGTGAGTTAACTCGTATTGGATTTGATCCTACTTATGGTAATGCAACTTATCATGGATGGCTATGGCAAAAAAATCTCGATTTTTTCGATAGTAATAAAATGCCTACCTTAAACACACAAGGACATGTCGATGTTCTAAATTGGATTATGAATTTTAACTCCGATTATTCGAGAGCGAAACTTACAGCTTTTGGTGAAGGAAATCAAATGCTAGGTATCAACCCATTTGCTTCACAGCGTGTTGCTATGATTGTTGAAGTTGACGGTCTATACCAAATCATGAAGGATGCTGGAGCAACATTTAATTATGGAGTCGCACCTATTCCAATTCCTGAAAATGGAACACATGTAAATTGGGGTTCTGGATTCTCAATTGAGATGTATAACAACGGAAAGGGTGAAACAGCTCAAAAAGAAGGTGCCTATGAGTTTGTTAAATATCTACTCTCTAAAGAAACTCAAATTCGTCTTGCTGAAGTTAATGGATGGATTATGAGTCATATTACAGCTATGGAAGAATTTGCTGAAGATGAACCAATTATGCAAGCACTATTGAAAGAAGTAGATTTTGCAATGGATAAGGTCTATATCCCATACGCTCCATCTTGGCATGGTAATGACTGGCAGCCTTATTATTCACAAGCGCTATCAGGTACACTCACAGCAGAACAAGCACTTGCTGCAGCCAGAGCAAATTATATACAGAAAAAACAAAATTATGATGCAGTTAATCCTTAATAGATAAGAGGTTATTATGAGTAAAACAATATCAATCCAAAAACTAAAGAAACATGAGAATTTAATCGGTTACTTATTTGCATCTCCTTGGTTATTGGGATTGATTGTTTTAGGTGCATTTCCGATTTTGGCATCATTTTATATAAGCTTCACTAATTATAATATGATAGCATCACCAAGGTTCATTGGTTTTGAAAACTATAGAATTCTCTTTACCAATGACAGCTTGTTTTGGAAAAGTTTAGGAAATACGCTCTATCACGTGGCAATCGCAATTCCTCTAGGTATTATTGTTGGTGTAGGTTTAGCCCTATTACTGAATAATAAAATTAAAGGAATAGGTATTTATAGAACACTATTCTATTTGCCTAATGTTGTATCGATTGTTGCGATGAGCCTACTTTGGTTATGGTTGTTTCAGCCAAACTTTGGGATCATCAATGAGTTTTTAGCACCAATTTATAAATTACTGAATATGGAACCACTTAGGTGGCATCAAGCAGAATCAACATCAAAGATTACTCTGATTATTATGGGATTATGGACTGCAGGTGGATCGATGGTAATCTATCTTGCTCAAATGCAAGATATTCCAACTTCATTATATGAATCCGCTGAAATTGATGGTGCAAATTGGATAAAAAAGACATATTACATTACCCTACCATTAATGACACCATCGATATTCTTCAACTTCATTATGAGTATTATTGGTGGATTTCAAGTTTTCACCATCGCTTACATTATGACAAACGGTGGACCATCAAGGTCAACCTATTATTACGCATATTATATGTTTGATAAAATGATGGCAGATCAAGCGATGGGTATGGCTAGTGCAATGGCATGGATTTTACTTGTCATCGTTCTAGTATTAACTATGGTTGCTTTACGCTTAAACAAATATGTCATATATTTGGGCGATGAAGGATAAAAAAATAAAAAAGGGAGAAATAAAATGAGAAGAGTTTTAAGTTTAGTCGTTCTTTTAATTATGGCGCTTGCATTAACTGCTTGCTGGCCAGGTGAAATCACTGTTAGTACTGAGTTTAATGCAGATGGTTCAGGGACTAGATACATTATTCTAGAAGTAATGGATGATACGCTTTCAACAACTGCAATCACAAATCCTGACGACCCAGCTGGTACAGAGGGTAAAGGTGCAGTATTAAATGATAAGCATATCACTGGTGGTGTTATCGCAATTCAAACATGGCTAGAAAATAATGCACCAAGTTTTATCACTGTACATGCTCCTAAGGTCACAGGCTATGTAAGAACATTTACAATGAGCTATACATTTGATGATTTTGATGATTTCATCGACAAGTATAAGACACTTGTTAACCTATCACCAAATCTATCATGGAATGATTTTGATGAAGCTGAATATCCAACATTAACAGTTTCTGGTGGCCTAACAAAGACATTAAAATTCAAAGAGTCAAAGGCAATCGTTGATGCGTCACTAGACTGGGCAATTGATGGAATCTTTAACTCTATTTATGATGAAGCTGATCTTGCTGGTTTTGTTACTAAGGCTGATATTTCAGTGCTTGCAAACTATAAGGTTACCATTAATGATGGTAAATTCGAAGAATTAAGAGCTTATGATCCAACTGCACCAGATGGAGATTCCACTGGTAAAGTCATTTTTGTAGAAAGTGAAAACTTTGAAGTGACTGGTCAATTTTTTAATACAACCTTATTAATCATTATTATTTTAGGAGTTGCTGCTGTTGGTTTTGGTGGTTTCTTTGTATTCAAGAAATTAAAGAAGTAAAGTAAACAACTGATGCTAAAAGATTTATTTAGAAACCTAACAGATATCATCTTTGTCAATTTACTATGGCTTCTAGTAAGTTTTTTAGGTTTATTAATTACACTTGGCGCTGCAACGACAGCAATGTTTCGAGTGACATTCCAAATATTAAAGAAGAATGAACCAACCAATGTACTATCCTCTTTCTTCAAGAGTTTTAAAGAAGGTTTTATCCTGAGTACATTGGTTTGGTTTGCACTTTTAGCCATTGGCTTTCCACTTTTTTTCATGTATCATTACGCAATTTCTAATGATTTGATTGTTTTACTGTTAATCTCTATCGTCGGTGGATATCAACTATTGATTTTTACTATTTACTTTTTTCCTGTTGCAGCAATCTTTAAGACCGATCACTGGAAAGATTTAATTAAAAATGTCACCTTAATGGCGAATACAAATCTATGGACAAATTTTAAAGTTATAGGCAGTCTAGCTTTTCTAGTATTAGTGATTGTCTTCATTCATGAAAGTTTAATTTTAATTGCAGTTGGCCTTTATGGTGTTTTGGTTAGCTTTCACCTAAAGAAAGTTTTTACACCCTATTTAATCAAACTTGGGGAACTAGATTTAGATAATGGAAGGAATGAGTGAAATGGGATACCTCAATTTTAAGTCTCAATATGAAAAAAACCCGATAATCAATATCAATTCAATAGAGGCATCGGTTGATGAAGGACAAAATGAGATTGTTGAAAAACTTAAAAAAATTAAACAAGGAATTATCGTTTTTGAAACATATCCAGGAGTCGACTTGAATATCTTACATAAAGATATCATTAGCCAATTAAATGCTGATGAAGTGATTCTTGTCGAACAATATGCAAAGCCAGAATTAGAGATAGATGCAATGCTCGAAAGAAATTTAACAAATGATCGTGTTTTTGGTCTATATTCTCATCATACAATTGAAGATTTCTACCAGATGAGTCAAATCAAGACCATCAGTAAAAGCCTTCATCAAAAGAAGGGTTTATTTGTTGTTTATGGATTTGGAGCAAGCTTGATTGCATCTGATGTTTTAATTCAAGTTTCTTTAACGCGTTGGGAAATACAACTAAGATTTCGTAAAGGCTTACCTAACTTCTTGAAGCACAATTACAAAGAAGATATCTTGAGAAAATACAAGCGAGGTTATTTTGTTGAATGGCGCGTCGCTGATCGAATTAAGGAAAAAAACATACATAAGCTCGACTATGTAATCGACTATGTTAATTTACATAAACCAATGATGATTGATGCGAAAACATACAATCTATTTTTAAACGAACTTACAAAGAGACCCTTTCGAATGGTTCCCTATTTCGACCCAGGTGTTTGGGGTGGACAATGGATGAAAGAGGTGTGCAATTTAGATGCTGAGAAAGTAAATTATGCTTGGAGCTTCGATGGTGTGCCAGAAGAAAATAGCATCAAGTTTAACCATCAAGGGAAAATAGTTGAATTGCCTGCTCAGGATTTAGTGCAATTTAGACCGACTGAGTTGATGGGTAATCGAGTTCATGCTAGATTCGGAAAGAATTTTCCGATTCGATTTGACCTTTTAGATACAATGGGTGGTGGTAATCTCTCGCTTCAAGTCCATCCATTAACTGAGTACATTCAAGAACAATTTGGAATGACTTATACACAAGATGAATCCTATTACATTCTAGATACTCTAGATGATGGAGTTGTCTATCTTGGATTTAAGGAAAATATTGACAAAAAAGCATTTAAGCATGATTTAATTGTTGCTAGCAAAAATGCGTCCAATTTTCCTGACGAAAAATATATCAACAAGTTTAAAGCAAATAAGCATGATCATTTTTTAATTCCTGCGGGTACAATTCACTGTAGTGGAAAAAATACGATGGTACTTGAAATTAGCGCATGCGTATATATTTTCACATTTAAGTTATGGGATTGGGAAAGAATCGGAATGGATGGTTTTCCAAGACCAGTTCATTTAGAGCACGGGTTCAATTCACTTCAATATGATAGAGATACTTCATGGGTTGAAAAAAATTTAATCAATGCGATTACGCATCTCAGTGATCAAGAAGAAATTACTGGACTTCACGAAAGAGAATTTTTAGAAACAAGACGTTACACATTTAAAGATTTCGTGAATATTCAAACATTTGGTAGCGTCAATGTTGCGAATCTTGTATCTGGAAAAAGTGCTGTTATCCATTCCTTAGATAATTCATTTGAACCTTATACCATTCATTATGCAGAAACATTCATTA
>JAUSOA010000118.1 GCA_030656435.1 Acholeplasmataceae bacterium
ACCTTATCCTTAAGTCCTAAATTCTTTAATATTTCCTTTGCAGCTTGAATTTCTAATACAGGATTATCAGTTAATGACACTCTAATCGTATTTCCGATTCCCTCAGCAAGTAAAATACCGATACCCATCGCACTCTTAATCGCGCCACTAAATGCAGTTCCTGCCTCAGTTACACCTAAATGTAGTGGATAAGGAAAGGTTTTCGCAGCCAATCTATATGCTTCAATCATTAATTTCATATCGGTTGCTTTTAAGGATAATGCGATATCATAAAAGCCCATCGACTCAAGTATCTCTACATGATGTCTTGCAGTTTCCACCATATTTTCAGCAGTAGGAGCCATTCTATTGGGTAATGATCCCGAATTGACACCAATACGAATCGGTATATTTTTCTTTTTACAAGCCTCAACAACCTCCATGACGTGCTCACGCTTTGGAATATTGCCTGGATTCAATCTAATCTTATCAACACCTTGACGAATCGCTTCAAGAGCTAGCCTATAATCAAAATGGATATCAGCAACAAGTGGTATTTTGATTTGTTTTTTGATTTCACCTAAAGATTGTGCATCCACCATATCTAAAACAGCAACACGAATAATCTCACAACCAGCTTCTTCAAGAGCTTTAATTTGTTTAACGGTTGCTTCAACATCCTTTGTCTGCGTGTTGGTCATACTTTGTATGTAGACCTTATTATTTCCGCCAAGCTGGTAGGGTCCTACCTGAACTTGTCTGGATTGTTCTCTAATTAACATTTTTTATCACCTACATAGATTATATAGGAGAATACATAAAAATGGTAGGTGAAATGCTTGATTGAATGGTGAATTGACTCGATTTAGGGCATATATAAAAATTAACGCATTAAATGATTGAAAAATAGATATTGTTTTGTTATAATGTATTCGTACGTTTGGAGGAAAATATCATGCGAGACCTAGTCAAATTGGTTTGTACAGAATGTGGCGAAGAAAACTATCATACTACCAAGAATAAAAAAGCTCATCCAGAGCGCTTGGAAATGAAAAAGTACTGCCCACGTGAAAGAAAAGCTACAACCCATAAAGAAAAGAAATAAGCTATTCTTGGAATAGTTTTTTTTCTATGAGAAAATATGAATACATTTAAAGAGAAAAATGATTTTGCCCACGGTTATTTAATCTGTCGATTCGATTCCTGCCTTTTAATTGATCCTTCGCATGACTATGAGGATATACAAGCAGCACTGATGGGTAGAACACTACTTGGAATATTATTAACACATGCACATCAAGATCATATCCATTTAATTGGAGAATTTGATGTTCCTATTTACATGCACTTAGATGATGCGCATCTTTTGTTTGAGGATCAGTATAACGGATATGCACCCAAGGCACATCCTTATAAGAGAAAGAATATGAGTTTCATCTATGTAAAGCATTTAGATAAAATTCCATTAGCAGATCAGTATGTCGAAGTTTATCATACACCAGGACATACAAAGGGAAGTCTATGCTTTCTTTATGAACAAAGACTTTTTACAGGAGATACCCTTTTTAAAGAATCTGTTGGGAGACATGATCTCTATTCAGGAAATCTTGTAGATTTACGAAAAAGTATTCTAATGCTATGTAGTCTACCAGGAAATATTAAAATCTATCCAGGACATGACGAAATTTCATCGATACGCTATGAAACTAAAAACAACCCCTTTTATTTGAAGTGGGCAAAGCAATCACAAAAATAAGACACTTTAGTGTCTTTTATTTTTTTATGAAAAATAGCACATAATACTTGACAGTGCCAATCAATTATAATACAATAAAGTTGGCACAAAACCCAAATGAGTGCTAAATGAGGTGTACGAATGATTACCAGCAGACAAAAACTGATACTGAAAGCAATCATTGAAGCTTATGTCAAGGATGCTCAACCAGTAGGATCAAAAGCACTCACCCAGATGCCATATCTGAAATTTTCTAGTGCAACCCTAAGATATGATATGGCGCAGCTAGAAGAACTTGGCTATTTAGAAAAAACTCATACATCGAGTGGACGTGTTCCATCTGAAATGGGTTATCGCTATTATGTAGAACATTTGGTGACTAGAGATGCAAAGGTCATGGAAAAATATCCATTGATTGATGAGATATTTATCAAAAACAAACTTGGTAGAGAACAAGCAGTTGAAGAAGCCATTCATTTACTATCAGAACTCACCAATTATACGGCAATGGCAATCGGTCCAACACATCAAATGTCAACAATTAAAAAAATTGATTTCATCCCACTAGGGGAACATGATGCAGTTGTTTTAATTGTTACCGATCAAGGACACGTACAGCATCAAAATATTACCATTCCTGAAGACATGAAGATTAATGATTTGAAAGAAGTCATAAAGACTTTAGATGATTTACTCAGAGATAGATTGATTACAGACGCTAAAGAAATTTTAGAAACTGAATTTGCAAAATCTGAAATTGAGTCATTCATTGAATATCAATCACAACTCGTTCACTCATTTATTCATGCATTTTCAAAATTTGCAGCGGAAAACTTTTATTTATCTGGTGTTACCAACGTATTTGAGCAGCCCGAGTTTCATAATGTAAGGCATATCAAAAATTTTGTTGAAATGCTAGATCGTCGAGAGCTTGTCAAATTGATTGGGGATCATGAAGGATTAAGTATTAGGTTTGGAAGTGACTTGCAGTTTATACCCATGGAAAACTGCACAATGATTTCAATTCCTTACCGCATTAGTGATGAAGAGCATGGAACAATAGCAGTCTTAGGCCCGACAAGAATGGAATATAGTAAGGTCATTCCTTTAGTGGAATACATCGCGAGTAATATCGGCAAATTATATAAAAAGTAGAGGATGATTAAAAATGGATGATAAAAAAGAAGCGAAATTAATGACTGACGAAGTGGTTCAAGAAGACCATGAAGTCAAAAAAGATAAGAAAAACAAGCATAAAGAACAGATTGAAAAGCTAGAAAATGAAATTAAGGATTTAAAGGATAAGTTACTTAGAAATGCTGCAGAGCTTGAGAACTTCAAAAAAAGAGTGCATGCAGAACGTATTCAAGAAAGAAAATATGCATCTAAAAATTTGATTGGGGATATTCTAAACCCGTTAGATCAAATGAATAAAGTCGTCAATATGACAACAGAGGATGCAATGCTAAAAAACTTTTTAATCGGTTTCAAGATGATTAATGACTCATTATATAATGTGTTAATCTCTGATGGATTAAAAGAAATCGATGCACTCAACCAACCATTCAATCCCAATTATCATTATGCGATTGAAAAGGTGAGCGACAAAGAAAAACCCAATGGTATTAACCTAGAAGTTATTCAAAAAGGATATACATATAAAGATCAACTACTTAGACCAGCAATGGTTAAAATTAACGAATGGAGCGAAGAAGAAAATGGCAAAGACGAATAAAATTATTGGTATCGACTTAGGAACTACCAACTCATGTGTTTCCGTAATGGAAGGCGGAGAAGTCAAAGTTATTCCAAACGCTGAAGGTGGAAGAACTACACCATCAGTCGTATCATTTAAAGGTGATGATATTAGTGTAGGTGACGTTGCTAAACGTCAAGTCATCACAAATCCAAACACAGTAAGCTCAATTAAGCGTCATATGGGCGATCTCAATTACCGTGTGGATATTAACGGAAAAAAATACACCCCACAAGAAATTTCAGCAATGATTCTTCAAAATTTAAAGAAAACAGCTGAAGACTATTTAGGAGCTACAGTGACTCAAGCAGTCATTACTGTTCCAGCGTATTTTAATGATGCACAACGTCAAGCAACAAAGGATGCAGGTAAAATTGCAGGACTTGATGTCAAACGTATTATTAATGAACCAACTGCAGCAGCACTTGCCTATGGTATTGATAAGACAGATAAAGAACAAACTGTCCTAGTCTTTGACCTAGGTGGTGGAACATTTGACGTATCGATTCTAAGACTCGCTGATGGAACATTTGAAGTTATTTCAACATCAGGGGATAACAAACTTGGTGGAGACGACTTTGATGATTTAATTATCAAGTACTTAGTTGAAGATTTCAAGAAAGAAAACAAGGTTGACTTATCCTTAGATAAGATGGCTTTACAAAGACTTAAAGATGCTGCTGAAAAAGCGAAAAAAGAACTTTCTGGTGTGACATCTTCACAGATTTCTCTACCATTTATTTCGATGGGAGTCGCAGGACCTCTACACTTAGAAATGACATTAACTCGTGCGAAATTTAATGAACTTACTGCAAGTTTAGTTGAACGTTGCGTCGGACCAGTTAGAAGAGCATTATCGGATGCAAAGATGACACATAAGGATATTGACCAAGTTCTACTTGTTGGTGGATCGACTAGAACTCCAGCAGTCCAAGAAATGGTAAAAAGAGAATTAAATAAAGAACCAAATAAGAGTGTAAATCCAGATGAAGTTGTAGCAATGGGTGCTGCGATTCAAGGTGGCGTTCTAGCTGGTGATGTGAAGGATGTATTGTTATTAGACGTTACACCATTATCACTAGGTATTGAAACCTTAGGTGGAGTATTCACAAAGCTTATTGAAAGAAATACAACCATTCCAACATCGAAGTCACAGGTGTTTTCTACAGCAGCTGATAATCAGCCAGCAGTAGATATCCATGTTCTCCAAGGAGAAAGAAGCATGGCTTCTGATAATAAAACATTAGGACGTTTCCAATTAGGAAGCATTCCAGCAGCTCCTCGTGGAGTTCCACAAATCGAAGTATCCTTTGATATTGATGCCAACGGTATCGTATCTGTTAAGGCTAAGGATTTAGGCACAAATAAGGAACAAAAAATTACAATCAGTGGTACTGGCTCTCTATCTAAAGAAGATATTGAACGCATGGTCAAGGAAGCTGAAGAACAAGCAGAAGCAGATAAGCAAAAACGTGAAGAAGCTGATGCAAGAAATGACGCTTCAAACCTTATTTTCCAAACCAATAAAGCAATGGAAGATTTGAAGGATGAAGTGGATTCAAAAACAAAAACTAAACTCCAAGGTTTAATTAAAGATCTTGAAGATGCATTAAATGGTACTGATGTAGAATTGATTAAGTCAAGAAAACAAGCACTTGAAAAAGATGCTCAGGATATTGCTGTCAAGGCATATCAAAAGGCACAGGAAAAACATCAGGCTGAACATGGCACTGAAGATCAAGGTCACAACGGTAAAGACAATACTGTCGATGCTGAATTCGAAGAAAAATAAAAAAACGGAGTAGGACTTTTGTCCTACTTTAAACTATGGAGTTGATGTTATGGCAGATAAAAGAGATTACTATGACGTCCTTGGGATTACCAAGGCTGCGTCAGATGATGAAATAAAAAAAGCTTACCGCAATTTAGCGAAGAAATATCACCCCGATGTTTCTAAGGAATCCAATGCAGAAGCTAAATTTAAAGAAGTCCAAGAGGCTTATGATACCTTAAGTGATCCACAAAAAAGAGCAGGCTATGACCAATATGGTCATCAAGGAAATCCTTTTGGTGGAGCAGGTGGTCAAGGCTTTGGTGGCTTTGGTGATATGGGTGGATTCTCTGATATCTTCAGCCAGTTTTTTGGTGGTGGAGGCAGAACTCGTTCTCAACAAAGTCATAGTGGACCACAGCGCGGCGATGATTTAGAACGCACAATGACCATCGATTTCATGGAGGCTGTTTTAGGTATCAAAAAAACGATTAACGTCGAAGTTGAAGAGGAATGCCATGTTTGTCATGGTTCAGGAGCAGAATCGAGTAAGGATATCGAAGCATGCGACAGATGTCATGGTGATGGATTCATCAATGTCGAGCAACGCACGATGTTTGGTGCGATGCGTACACAACAGGTTTGTCCAAAATGTGGTGGCGCTGGAAAGATTATTAAAAAGCGTTGTAATACATGTAATGGTAAGGGTCGCGTTAAAAATCAAAAGACCGTTGATGTGAATATTCCAGCAGGAGTCGATAACAATATGTCTTTAAAGGTTGCTGGTTATGGATCTGGTGGTGCTAGAGGTGGAGAAAAGGGCGATTTATTCCTAAACTTCAGAGTTAGACCACATAAGGTTTTTCAGAGACAAGGCGATGATATCATCCTAGAGGTTCCAATTACTTTCACTCAGGCAGTGCTTGGTGCAAGTGTTGAAATTCCTACCATTTATGGAGATGTTGATCTAAAGATTCCAGCAGGAATCGAGCATGGAACGATTCTCAGAATGCGTGAAAAGGGTGTGGCAAATGTCAGATCTTAGCGTAGAGGTGATCAACAGGTCTTTATTCAAGTGAAAACACCTAAAAACATTTCAAATGCTGAGAAGAAACTTTATGAAGATTTAGAAAGACTTGAAAAGAAGGAT
>JAUSOA010000250.1 GCA_030656435.1 Acholeplasmataceae bacterium
CAAGAGGCTTGACCTTAAGTAAGCTTGTTGAAATGAATGAGGTTAAAACAAAATTAGATAATAATCCAATTGTAAAAACAGCAATTAAATATAAAAATGCTGCAAAAGCTGCAGTTTCTATATTAAACGCAGTCAATCCAGTATATTGGGGAAGAAGAATAACCCAAGAGGTTGCCTTAAACATTATTGTAGTAAAAATCGGTTTATCATTAATCGCGATTACTGGTGAAGAAACCTATAAGATTTACAGTAAGAAGGTCTTTGATGAAGAGTTAAGCATCGACACTGGTGTGGATGCTATTTATGAGGATATCAATAGAGAATTAGAAAGAGAGGATGCAAAAGATGAGAAAGCACAAAGATAATGTAGAATTACCTGTAGAAAAAGATCCTTTTGTAATCTTCCAGTTTGTAAAGCTTGAAGGGATTAGAGGTAAGGAAAAATACAAGAAGAGTCGCTTTGTCTCTCCTATTTTTGGACGTAGTGTCAAGGATGTTGTCACGGTTCCTTTCACCATTAAGGATACTGGAGATACAACAAGACGCTTTGATGCGTTTAGAACGAAGCCTAAGCTAACTGATGAGGAAGCCAAACGTAAGCACGGCAATAAATACTATGAGTTCACCAATATTGTCTCTAATAAAACAAGAGCAGAGTATTTTGGTGAGTCTAGCTATGTCCCTACCAACGAAAAAGATGTTGAAGATACTCATGAAAGAAAAATTATTAGTCCAATCGGAGGACATTATAAAGACCGCTCTCCAAAGCCTGATCCAATGCCATTTAAGGCGAATCCTGAGCCTCAAAGAAGAGTCGCTTCAGTCGCTCCTGTTTTTCAAGAAAGAAAAGTAGAAGTAGAGCCTGTTGTTGGAACCTATGTTAGAAGAGCTCCAGTAGATCCTAGTTCAATTAAATCATCGGAATTTGGGACAAACCCAAATCAACAAATTCCAGTCGTTGAACAAAAAAGATTCGAGCGTGATGTTCATATTCAAAAGGTTGAACATGACCATTATATTCTTCCTTCTATCAAACTATTTTCAAAGAAGGAAAGAGATTTAAATGAAAAGCCACAGTGGCTTTTAGATCAAATAGACATTATCAATGCGACATTATCCCAATTTGGAATTGAAGGCTTTGTCAGTGGCTCTAAAAAGGGACCTACCGTTACTCGCTATGAAGTATCCCTAGACCCAGGTGTCAATGTCAAAAGAATTTTAAGTATTCAAGATAACTTAATGATGAATCTTGCATCGCAATCCCTTCGTATCGAAGCTCCAGTTCCTGGAAAACCTTATGTAGGACTTGAAGTGCCAAACTATAAGCCTGAAATCGTAGCCTTTGGTAACGTTGTTGACCAAAAGGAATTCCTAGATGACCTAGACCATCCGTTAAAGGTTGCTTTAGGTGTCGATATTGATGGTGAAAATATTTATGTAGATATTCAATCGATGCCTCACGGATTAATCGCTGGAGCAACAAACTCTGGTAAGAGTGTATGCGTCAACACATTCCTTGTGAGTTTGTTGCTCAAAAACTCACCCAAGGACTTAAAAATGATTTTAATTGATCCAAAAATGGTTGAACTTACGCCATATAATGGACTTCCACATTTAATAACTCCAGTAATTACTGATGTAAAAATGGCTGCAGCAGCATTAAACTGGGCAGTGAGTGAAATGGAGAAGAGATATCAAACATTCGCGAATAGCAGATCAAGAGATATCAAATCATTTAATGATAATGTAAAGCGTGGGTTAGTCGACTTAGAAAAAATGCCATTTATTGTTATCGTGATTGATGAATTGGCTGATTTAATGGCAGTTGCTGCACACGAAGTCGAGGATGCTATCCAAAGACTAACTCAAAAGGCAAGAGCTGCTGGAATTCACTTACTAGTCGCTACACAAAGACCATCGACTGATGTCGTTAAGGGAACCATTAAATCCAATATTCCTGCAAGAATCGCATTTAAGGTTGCATCATTTGTTGACTCTACGACAATCCTAGATGGAGCCGGTGCAGAAGCGTTACTCGGTAAGGGTGATATGCTTCTCAAGAGAAGCGATCGCACACACCGTTTACAGGGTGCTTATATTCCAGATGAAGAAATTTATGCAGTCACTGACTTTATTAAAAAGCAAAGTGGTGGATCTAACTATGTATTTGAGCATGATGCGTTAAAGCAACAATCACGCTCAAGAGAAGCCATTCAAGATGAACTATTCCGCGATGTCGCTTATTTTGTTGTCGAATCTGGAAACGCATCTATCAATTCCATTCAAAAAGAATTTACAATTGGCTTCAACCGCGCCCAAAAACTCGTTGAAATGCTAGAAGAATACGAAATCGTCGCTCCAAATCAAGGAACGAAGGCTAGAGAAGTATTAGTAACGATCTCAGAATTAAACGACATACTCGCAGATTTATAATAGAAATTTGATTAAGGATGAAGTTATGACATTAAAGAAGGCCTACCAAACATTAATCATCACTGTAATTCTCATGATGTTAACCATCATTCTTTACGCACTTAGAGTTACAAAACTAAAGCTAGATTGGGGAATGACCGGGTTTGTTTTAGCCGCGATTTTCTCCGTTTTTTCTGTAGTTTTTGCCATCCACCAAAATAAACATCAAAAGGAAGTCAAAAAAACAGATTGGATAACATCTCATCGATTTGAGATTTTAGATTGGGTTACCTTTCTCAGTGTCTCTTTGATGGGGATATTTGTTTTATTTCTCTTCTTTATCCTACCCTCTGATGTTTCACAAGGCTCAATGAGTCCAACGCTTGAAGATGGAAATAGAATTATTGTTTATCATTTCAAATATGAACCAAAGCTAGATGATATCGTTATTGTTAAAATCACTCAAGAAGAATTTCCCCAGTTAGGTGAAAATTACTTTTATAAAAAGAAGACGGTATGTCCTTTAGTTTTTAAGTTCTTAAATGATGATTGTATAACAACGATTGTTAATGATTCATATGGAAATCCAATCGTTTTAAATGAAATCTATTTTGTTAAGCGAGTTGCAGGACTTGAGGGTGACCTAGTTACCTTTAAGGAAGCAGATGACTACGCAATTGATTTTAGCGAAATGAATAAGCGATATGAAATACAAATCAATGGCATATCCTATAAAAACCCTTATGATGAACTGTATATTCTAACCTATAGTCAAAAAATAGTGATTGAAGAAGGTTTAGTAAATAGTAGAATCAAAGAGAAGAATTTAATTGTTTTTGGTGACAATAAAAATAACTCAACAGACTCTAAAAACTTTGGAGTTGTTGAGTATGAGAGCATTATGGGGAAAGTTATTTTCAAACTATCACCCCTTGGAGGTGTGAAATGATGAAACAGATTCAGTGGTTTCCAGGACACATGTTCAAGTCCTTAAGACAGATCAGAGAAAAAATATCGATTATGGATATCGTTTTAGTATTAGTGGATTCCAGATTACCATTATCATCGATTAATCCAGAACTATTTAAGATTATTAGTCATAAACCTAAGGTCATGCTATTTAATAAAATGGATTTAGCAGATGAGAATATATTAAATCAGTGGGTGACTTATTATCAAAATGAAGGATTCGCAACGTTAAAAATTGATTCAATGACTGGAAAAAATGTCAATAAGATCCATCCTTTATGTCTTGATGTTTTAAAGGAAAAAATGGAACGTGAAAAAAATAAGGGCCTTAAGCCTAGACCGTTACGCACAATGATTTTAGGGATTCCTAATGTTGGGAAATCAACATTAATCAATCAATTATCGAAATCAAGTGCAACCAAAACCGGAAATACCCCTGGTGTAACCAAGGCACAGCAATGGATTAAGCTTGGTGAAAACTTTGAATTACTAGATACTCCAGGCGTTTTATGGCCAAAGTTTGATGATCCGATTGTTGGATATCATCTAGCAATCACAGGAGCAATCAAGGATAAAATTCTTCCAGAAGATGATGTTGTTCAGTACGCGATGAAATTCTTAGTCAAATACTATCCAAATCGCTTATATGATCGCTATGGTATCCAAATAGAAAGTGATTTCGTTGAAATGCTCGATACCATTGGTAAATTAAGAGGTTGTTTAATTAAAAATGGAGAGATCGATTATGATCGAGTCTACACGATTGTCTTAACCGATATTAGAAATAAAATGCTTGGAGGATTATCATTTGACAGACTTGATGATGTATCAAATTGAAAATGAACTATACGATCAAGGTATTACCTTAATCGCTGGAGTCGATGAAGCAGGTAGAGGTCCACTTGCAGGACCTGTAGTCGCTGCCGCAGTTATCCTCAAAAAGGGGGCAATTCTAAATTATACCAATGATTCGAAGCAGCTCACTGAAAAACAAAGAGACCAAGCATTAATCGAAATCAAGGAAAATGCACTTGCTATAGGTATAGGAATTTCATCAGTTGAAGAAATTGATTTGATCAATATATATAGAGCAAGCAGAGAAGCGATGCTTTCTGCAATTCATCAACTAAAAATCAAGCCAGAGTTTCTTTTAATTGATGCGATGCCAATGGAAATAGATATTCCTTTAAAAAGTATCATTAAAGGGGATACCCTGTCGATATCGATTGCAGCAGCATCAATTGTTGCAAAAACAACAAGAGATGCCTACATGCTTGAAATGGATAAGATTTTTCCAGAGTATGGATTTAAGAATCATAAGGGCTATGGGACGAAAGAACATCTAGAAGCACTTCAAAAATATGGAATTACTCCAATTCACCGTAAGACCTATGAACCCGTGAAATCAATGTTAAAAAAGAAGTGAAAAACTTCTTTTTTTATGAATAGATAAAGAATTTAATCGGAAAGAAAAAACTTTTTTATATTCAAAATAAAGCAATTTTCACATAATTTATCTATCATAAGGCAGGAAAAAAATCATATATATTATTTAAATATATATAAAAACTTTCATAAACTTTCTTCTTGACATAGAAAATTATTACTTTATAATTGTAATGGAAATGGAGTGTTGACATGAATAAGAAATTAATCATCGTGGAGTCACCATCTAAATCGAAAACCATAGCAAGTTACGTCGGACCCGATGTAATTGTTTTGTCTTCGAAGGGACACGTTAGAGATTTAGCAACATCAGGTGTAGATGGACTCGGACTGGATTTGAAAAACAATTTCGCTCCACATTATAAGGTAATATCAACAAAACAAGCATTAGTAAAAGAATTAATCGCAAAGGCTAAGGGTAGAGATGTGTTGATTGCAACCGACCCAGATAGAGAAGGGGAAGCAATTGGTTGGCATTTAGCTGAAATTCTAGGATTAGATCCAAATGCTAGTAACCGTATTGTATTTAGAGAAATCACGAAACCAGCAATATTAGAAGCGCTCAATCACCCAAGACCAATTGATTCTCATTTGGTTTACTCACAGGAGTTTAGACGCATTTTAGATAGAATCATCGGATTTAAGTTATCAAAGCTATTACAATCCAAAATCAAGAGTAAGTCTGCAGGACGTGTTCAAAGTGTCGCATTAAAGTTAATTGTCGACCTAGAGCATGAAATCGAAGCCTTTATTCCTGAGACTTATTATGAGATTGAAGCAACATTTCATCATTTAAAGGCTGATTTTATCATTCCTGAGAAGAAGAGATTGTCTAAAGAAGAGGCAGATCTAATCGTTAAAGAATCAACGAATCCCTTTAAAGTTAAGGATATTCAAGTTAGAGAATCGAAAAGAAACTCTAAACCTCCCTTTATTACCTCTACATTACAGCAGGATGCAATTTCAAATCTTGGCATGAGCGCAAGCCGTGCAATGATGGTTGCACAGGCCTTATATGAAGGTAAAGAGATTCATGGAGAGCTTGTTGGTCTAATTACTTATATGAGAACAGACGCCAATAGACTTGCTGAACCATTCATTCATGAAGCACAGTCTTATATAGAAAAGAATTTCGGAAAAAATTATCTAGGAAAGTATAGTGTATCCACCAAGGCAAATGCCCAGGATGCACATGAAGCAATCCGTCCAACATCCATTGATCGAACACCAGAATCACTTGAACCCTACTTATCTAAGGACGAGCTTCGTCTATATAAAAGAATTTATAACCGTGCAGTCGCATCTCTAATGGCTCCTGCAATCTTTGATATTACAAAAATAACCATCACATCGAATGGTCATGATTATGTAGCCGAAGGTTCAGTTGAAAAGTTTGAAGGTCATTTAAAGATTTATAGTGAAGCAAAGAATAAAGATAAATTACTTCCTAAGCTTGAAGTGAATCAAGAACTGAATGCTAAAGATGTCCTATCTATTGAAATGGTAACGACTCCAAAGACGAGATACTCTGAAGCGACACTGATTAAAGAACTAGAATCCTTAGGTATTGGTAGACCATCGACCTATGCGCAAATCATTCAAACATTAAAAAATAGAGATTATGTTCAAATCGAAGAAAAGAGATTTCTACCTACTAAGCAAGGAAGACTGACTGCTGAGCAACTCGATTTATTCTTCAATAAGATTATCAATGTCGAGTACACTTCAAAAATGGAAACCATTTTAGATGAAATTGCAGATGGTAAACAAAAAGGATCCCATTTAATCTCTAAATTCTATCATTCCTTCATCCCACTTGTGGATATTGCTCAAAAGGATATGAAGAAAATTGGAGCTGTTGAGACTGGAGAAAAATGTCCAGTTTGTGGCAAGCCACTCGTGCTTAGAAAGAGCAAATATGGTGAGTTTACAGCGTGCAGTGGGTTCCCATCCTGCAAATATGTGAAAAAAGACTAAATTTCAAAAGTATTTCAATCCAAATATAGAAATCCTTTACAAAAGGGTTTAAAAGTGATAATATATGTATGCATCCACCCCTAAGGATGCTATTTATCCCCTATTGATGTGTACTACAGTGCACAAAATCCCCTGAAGAGGTCCTCCGAACTTTATACGGAGGACCTCTTTTTACTAGCATTCTTTTTAAATCATGATATAATATTCATGAACGAAAATAAAGGAAGTGTGAACATGAAAACATTTAAAGGAAAGCCTATTACCTTATTAGGTGAAACGAAAAAAGTTGGCGATATCGCCCCAGACTTTAAAGCTTTAAACACAAAAAATGAAGTGAAGCACTTAACAGACTACAAATCACGTTATATCATCTTGAATGTTGTACCATCCTTAGATACTACAGTATGTGATATGCAAGCAAGAACGGTAAACAACGAGCTAGCAGAAAGAGACGATGTTTTAGTCATTACGATTAGTAACGACTTACCAACTGCACAAAGCAGATGGTGTGGAAATTCCGGACTTTCGAATGTCATCACATTATCAGATCATTTAGAATTAGATTTTGCAAACAAATATGGAACGAATATTAAAGAACTAAGACTTCAAGCAAGAAGCGTATTCGTCTTAGATGAGTCAAAAAAGATTGTCTATACTGAATATGTAGACGAAATGAGTTCTCATCTAAACTTTGATGAACTCATCACATTCGTCAAAAAATTACCGAAAGAATAACTTTCGGTTTTCTTTTGTCTATGGTATAATATTTCAAGAATTAGGAGAGTAAAGATGGGATTATTTAAAAAGCTTTTTGGTAAAAAACCCAAGAATGAACGCTATCAATTGGGTCTACATAAAACTAAAGAAAACCTTGGGAACTTAAAAGCAATTTTAGCCGCATCTACCAAAATAGATGATGAGCTTTTTGACTCTTTAGAAGACATCTTTATTCAAGCGGATATCGGAATTGATACAGTTATCTATTTCATTGATGAGTTAAGGCTAGAGGTTGAAAATAAAAAAATTAGTGATCCAAACGATTTAGCAGAGATTATTGTCGATAAAATGTTTGAAATCTATTTAAAGGGTGAACTCGTTCAAACAGATTTAAATTTCGATGAAGGAGAAACCAACGTCTATCTCTTTGTTGGTGTTAATGGAGTCGGTAAAACAACCACAATCGGAAAGATTGCTAAACAACTGCAAGACGAAGGCAAGAAGGTCATGATGGTTGCTGGTGATACCTTTAGAGCAGGTGCGATTGGACAACTAGCAGAATGGGGCAAAAGAAGTAATACCTTTGTTTATAAGAAGGATGCAGGATCAGATCCTTCATCTGTGATCTATGATGCATTAGAAATCGCGAAA
>JAUSOA010000254.1 GCA_030656435.1 Acholeplasmataceae bacterium
ATGTTTCTTCACTCCTTACACTGACAAGAAACATCTATAGTATATGCTTATATTCAAAAAATGAAACCCTTTCTAGTTCATAGTGTTGTCATAGTAACTTTTAGATTGAATACCTCAAAGGAAAGTTACTTTGTCAATTAAGGAAATCTACTTCCTAAGCGTTCATATTATGAGTGTATTGTGCTATAATAGTCTTGCAGTACATTTTTTTATGTAGGGGAGTTAATGAATATGAAAATAGGTGTATTAACATCTGGTGGTGACGCACCTGGAATGAACGCTGTAATTCGTGCAGTCGTTCGTGCGGGTAATCTCTACGGACATGAGATTTATGGAATCAAAGATGGTTATTCTGGAATGATTAATGATGATATGATTTTACTCAATCATCAAAGTGTTTCAGGCATGCTCGCTAAGGGTGGAACATTTTTAGGTACATCTAGATCTGCTGAATTTTTAGATGAAACAATTAGACAAAAAGCTGTCGATAATTTAAAAAATAAAGACATTGAAGCCCTAATTGTTATTGGTGGAGATGGAACTTACCGAGGTGCGATGGATTTAACCAAAATGGGTCTAAAAACCATAGGTATTCCAGGTACGATTGATAACGATATTGCTGGTACTGATTTTACAATCGGATTCCATACTGCAGTTGAAACAATCGTCGATGCAATCGATAAATTAAGAGATACCTCAACCTCTCATCAACGCTGTTCTATCGTTGAAGTGATGGGACGTCATTGCGGTGATTTAGCGTTATTTTCTGGAATTTGTGGTGGAGCAGAATTTATTGTGACTCCAGAGCATCCAATGAATAAAGAACAAATCATATCCCGCTTGAAAAAGCATAAACAAGAGGGTAGAAGACACGCAATTATCGTCATTACTGAAAATATTTTGAATGTCCACGACTTCGCAAACGAAATTACTGAGAAATCAGGATTTGCATCTAGAGCAACTGTTCTAGGCTACATTCAACGCGGAGGCTCTCCATGCCCTGAAGATCGTATTTTAGGATCTAGAATGGGTACTTACGCAGTAGAGCTTTTAAATGATGATATTTATGGTGTATGTGTAGGGGTTAGAGACTCAAGAATGGTTCATCTTCCATTTTCTAATGTTGTCGGTCAAAAGAGACCAAAGAATGAGATTTATAATCTGGTTAAAAAAGTTTCATAATTTAAGAAAATCATTTATAATGAAATAGATTAAATATAGAAAGGAAATACATATGACTAAATACGTTTATTTATTCAAGGAAGGAAATTCTTCGATGAAGAATTTACTTGGTGGTAAAGGTGCTAACTTAGCTGATATGACTTCACTAGGCATGCCAGTACCACAAGGATTTACTGTAACAACAGAAGCATGTATCGATTACTACAATAGAAAAAAGGTGATTGCACCTGAAATTATTGAACAAATCTATGCTGCACTTGCTGTAACAGAGAAAGAAGCAGGTAAGAAGTTTGGAGATCCTAACGATCCATTCTTAGTATCTGTACGCTCAGGAGCTAGAGCATCTATGCCAGGAATGATGGATACGATTTTAAACCTCGGTTTAAATGATATCTCTGTTCAAGGCTTAGCAAAATTAACAGGCAATCCAAGATTCGCTTATGACTCCTATCGCCGTTTCATCCAAATGTTTTCTGATGTTGTTATGGATATTCCAAAGTCCAACTACGAAGAACTACTAGAGGAAATGAAGCACAAGAAGGGTGTCGAACTCGATACTGACTTAGATGCAAATGATTTAAAGAAGCTTGTTGCTGAATACTTAGTGAAGTATGAAGCACTCAAGGGTCAACCATTTCCACAAGATCCAAGAGAACAATTAATTGAGTCAATTACAGCAGTATTCAGATCATGGGATAACCCACGTGCGAATACCTATAGAAGACTACACCACATTCCTTATGAATGGGGTACAGCAGTTAACGTTCAAGGCATGGTCTTTGGTAACATGGGAGACGATTCAGGTACAGGTGTCGCATTCTCAAGAAATCCATCCGATGGAACCAATGAGCTATACGGTGAGTATTTATTCAATGCACAGGGTGAAGACGTTGTTGCAGGTATTCGTACTCCAAAACCAATTTCTGAATTAAAGATTGATAATCCTCGTCTATATGATGAATTTTATACCATCGCTAAAAAGCTAGAAGCTCATTATCGCGATATGCAGGATATGGAATTTACCATTGAACGCGGTAAGCTTTATATGCTTCAAACACGTAACGGGAAAAGAACTGCTCAAGCAGCGTTAAAGCTTGCTATTGATTTAGTTCATGAAGGCGTATTAACTGAAAAGGAAGCAATCTTAAAGGTTGAACCAGGCCAGTTAGATGCATTATTACACCCACAGTTCAATCCAACAGCTCTCAAGGCTGCTAGAGTCATTACGACTGGTTTAAACGCATCTCCAGGTGCTGCTACAGGTCGTGTTGTATTTACTGCAGAACGTGCTAAGGAGTTAAAGGCTAAGGATGGACTACCTGTTGTATTGGTTCGTCAAGAAACTTCACCAGAAGATATTGAAGGAATGATCGTTTCTTCAGGTATCCTTACATCACGTGGCGGTATGACATCACACGCAGCAGTTGTTGCGCGTGGAATGGGTACTTGCTGTGTTGCAGGTGCTGGTCAAGTTCACGTTTATGAATCCAAGAAGTATTTCGAAGTGAATGGTGAAAAATTCAACGAAGGTGACTGGATTTCATTAGATGGATCTACCGGTAAGGTTTATGGCCAAAAGGTAGAAACTCAAGATGCTACAGTTTCTGGAGATTTCGGAACACTTATGGCTTGGGCGGATAAATATAGAGCATTAAAGATTCGTACAAATGCTGATAATCCAAGAGATGCTAGAGTCGCTTATGAATTTGGCGCTGAAGGTATCGGTCTATGCCGTACTGAGCATATGTTCTTCGAAGCAGATCGTATTCCTGCAGTTAGAGAAATGATTGTTGCTAAGAATAAGGCTGAAAGAGAAAAGGCATTAGCTAAGCTATTACCGATGCAAAGAGAAGACTTTATTGGATTATATAAGGAAATGAAGGGTTACGCTGTAACTATTCGTTACTTGGATCCACCACTACACGAATTCGTTCCAACAGCAGAATCTGATATTAAGGCTCTTGCTAAGGAAATGGGTTTACCATTTGAAACACTACAAAAGACAATTGAAGAACTACATGAAACCAACCCAATGTTAGGTCACCGCGGCGTTAGATTATCAGTCACTTATCCTGAAATTGCAGAAATGCAAACTAGAGCGGTTATTGAAGCTGCAATCGCAGTGAATAAGGAAGGTATGAATGTTGTTCCTGAAATTATGATTCCTCTTGTAGGAGATTTAAAGGAACTCAAATATGTTAAGGATGTTGTTGTTGCAACAGCAGACAAAGTCATTAAGGAAGCTGGCGTCAAGCTAGAATACTTAGTGGGTACGATGATTGAAGTACCACGTGCTGCAATTATTGCAGATGAAATTGCAAAAGAAGCAGAATTCTTTAGCTTTGGTACCAATGACTTAACACAGATGACCTTTGGATTCTCAAGAGATGATGCTGGTAAGTTCCTAGGCGATTATTACGAAAAGAAAATTTTCGCAAGTGATCCATTTGCTCATATCGACCAAGTCGGTGTTGGTAAATTAATGGAAATGGCAGTTAAATTAGGTCAACAAACTAGACCTGACATCAAATTAGGTATTTGCGGAGAGCATGGTGGAGATCCACAATCCGTTGAGTTCTGCCATAACATTGGTTTAACTTACGTTTCCTGTTCACCATTTAGAGTACCAATCGCAAGACTTGCTGCTGCTCACGCAAACATCAAGAACCCAAGAAAATAGTACTTCATTTTAATAACCAAGCATATCTCTAAAGGGTATGCTTTTTTTATTTTTCACTCTTTCTAAACTAAAAAAACGTTTTCAATTTTAGGAATTATTTCTTCGAGGGTATATCCATGATATAATACACTGGGATAAAGCGTGTTCACACATAAATCATCTAGATAATTTCCATTATTTTATGTAAGAAAATAAGCATGAAAAGGGTTGTTTTATAATGACATTTCATGAAAAAAATAGATTTTTTACAGGGATATCAGTTAAAATAAAACTGATGATGCATTAGGAGGATTTTATGAACGTAGCTGCGTTTATGCATGGAGAAAGTATCATGTTCGTATTTGGTGGACTTGCTCTCTTCGTTTTTGGAATCAATATGATGAGTGACTCACTCAAGGCTGCGGCTGGTAATAAGCTCAAAGCTATCATTGAAAAAACAACAAACACACCCTTAAAGGGGATTTTAATGGGTATATTTTTAACAGTCTTAATTCAGTCATCCTCAGGGACAACTGCATTAATGATTGGTTTACTTAGAGCAGGGTTGATGACTCTTCCTCAAGCAGTAGGTATTATCATGGGTGCGAACATAGGAACAACGGTGACCGCATTTATTATTGGTTTACCAATTGCTGATTATGGGTTACTCATTTTATTTGTTGGCGTTGTAATGTCATTCGTCAAAAATAGAAAGGTTCATCACTTTGGTGGTGTATTAATCGGTCTTGGTATGCTGTTTGTAGGACTCAATACCATGTCAAGTGGACTTAAGCCACTTGCTGCAACTCCAGCTGCTGAAGCTATGTTTCAGACATTTTCAAATAACTGGTTTTTAGGAACAATATTCGGAACTTTATTTACTGCACTTGTACAATCTTCATCTGCAGCAATTGGTGTTTTAGAAAAGCTTTATGCGTTAAACGCAGAAGGCATCGAATCCATTACGTTAAGCGGAGCGATTCCGATTTTATTAGGTGCAAATATTGGAACAACCATTACTGCACTTCTAGCATCTATTGGTGGTAATATCGAAAGTAGAAGAGCATCATTTATTCACATATTATTTAATGTTGTTAGTGCTGTAATCTTCCTAATTATTTTAGTGCCCTATGAGGCATTAGTTGTTTGGGTTGAGGCAAGATTCTTAGCACCATTTTCAATGCTAACCATCGCGTTTGCACACGCATTCCAAAATATCGCAATGACATTCATTCTATATTTCTTTATTAAACAAATGATTTATCTAGCAAAGATCGTCATTAAGGATAAGAGCGGTAAAGTGATACCTGAGGATATGTTTGATGAAAAGATTATCGAAGAATCACCTTCACTAGCCCTAGAATTTGTTAAGAGAACCATTCTTTATATGGGCTCAATTGTTAAGGACTATTTTGATATCGTTAGAGTGTATAGCTTTAAGGAAAACTCAAAGCTTGTTGAAGAGGGCTATCAGCATGAAATGATGATTGATACCTATGATCAAAAGCTTCATGACTACTTAATCAAGATTTCAAGAGCTGGACTTGATAAACAGGATTCATTGAAATTATCCAGAGACCTAGATACAATTAAGGACTTTGAACGTATTGGGGATCACTTAACCAATATTATTCAGTTCTTTGAGGAAAGATATCAGGAATCTCAGCTTTTATCGGTAGAAGGAACAAGAGATCTTCATGAACTTTATGATGTCATTGGTCAAATGCTTGAAGATACCCTAAATAGCTTTGAAAACCAGGATATAGCACTTGCGAAAAAGGTTGTTGAAACAGAGGATTTAGTAGACGAACTCGAAGAAAAATTCAGATACCGTTATATTGAAAGACTAAAGAATGGCGATGTGACCTTTGTAGTTGCAGCAAATTACCCAGATATTCTCGCGAATCTCGAAAGAATCGGAGATCATTTGATGAATATTGTGAGCTCTGTCATAGAACCAATGTATGTTCCACAAAGCATTTTAGTACCAAAACCTCACGAAGTGGATAAAGATATATAATAAGGAGTTGGTAATATGTTTGAACTTAAAGCACCATTTACACCAAAGGGTGACCAAATAAAAGCCATTGAAATATTAAAGGAAAATTTTTCTAATAATGTCAATGAACAGGTCCTTTTGGGTGCAACTGGCACAGGGAAAACATTTACGATAGCAAATATCGTCCAACATCTACAAAAGAAAACCCTTATACTCGCCCCAAATAAGACCCTAGCGGGTCAATTATATGGCGAGCTTAAGGCTTTTTTTCCTAATAATAGAGTCGAATACTTCATTTCATATTACGATTACTACCAGCCTGAAGCCTATGTAGTATCCTCTGATACCTATATTGAAAAGGATTCATCTATCAATGATGAAATCGATGAATTGCGACATAGTGCAACATCATCCTTACTGGATAACGAAGATGTCATCGTAGTCGCTTCTGTTTCCTGTATTTACGGGATTGGTGACCCTGAGGATTATAAAAACTCAATGATTGCAGTTCGTATTGGTGACGATTACGGGCGAGATAAGCTAATCAATAAGCTTGTTGAGCAAACCTATCAAAGAAATGATATGGATTTCCACCGTGGAACTTTTAGGGTTAGAGGAG
>JAUSOA010000265.1 GCA_030656435.1 Acholeplasmataceae bacterium
TATCGTCCAAGCAAAACATACGACTGGTGTGCTTGTTACAGACTTAGAACGATCTTTTATTGACACAATGAAAGATTTTGATAAAATCGGAGGATTAGAGGCTTTGATGTATGCCCTTGAGAATATTCCTTTTTTGGATGAAACGAAATTAATAGATTATCTAGAGCTCTATCACATTCAAGCACTTTATCAGAAAGTAGGTTTCTTGCTAGAACGGCATCAAAAAGAGATGCAACTATCGGATGGCTTTTTTGAATATTGCCAATCAAAAATAGGTAAAAGTATTCGCTACTTAACAAGCGATAAAGATGCAGACAGTGTTTTTCATAAAAAGTGGAAACTCATGGTGCCTATAAATCTATTTGAAATGTTGAGTCAAGGAGAAGACATCAATGCCTAATTATAATTTAAACTACTTAGAGAAAAAAGCCAAAGAGTTGGGTTTTATTAGAGATACCTTAGAAAAAGTGCTTAGACTAACAGATATCCTAGAATACTTCAATATAAATCCAATTCTGAAAGAAAATCTAGCATTAAAGGGTGGAACAGCAATTAATCTGTTTCTGTTTGATCTACCTAGATTATCAGTTGATATTGATCTGGATTATCTTAGCAATGACAGTAAAGAAAGCATGTTAAAACATCGAAAGATGATTGAAGACGTCATTCATCGTTATATGACTTCAGAAGGGTACACTAAGAGTCCAAAGACTAAACAACCTCATAGTTTAGACTCTTTTGTTTATTACTATGTTGGCGCAAGTGGAAACAGTGATAACATCAAAATTGAAATCAATTATTCCTTAAGATCTCATATCTTTGAAACTGAGGAAAGAACAGTCATTACCAAGTTGATCACGAATGCATTATCAGTCAAAACACTCTCTAAATTTGAAATCTTTGGAAGCAAAATCAATGCACTGCTTACTAGAGCAGCAGCAAGGGATTTATATGATGTTATCAATATGATTCAATTTGGTTTATTTAGTGAATCAGAAAAAATAATGCTTAAAAAATGTGTGATTTTCTATCAAGCGATTACAACAAAAGAAATAGATATTTCATTTGATACGTTAGCAATTGATTCAATAACGCAAAGAAAGATCAAAACAGATTTGCTTCCAGTGATTCATCAAATGGATGACTTCGAATTAGAAAAAGCAAAAGAGACTGTAAAAGCTTTTATAAGAGATTTGATGATATTAACAACGGATGAGCAAGCATTTTTAAAGCAATTTGATCAAGGAGAATACCACCCAGAACTTTTATTTGATGATCCTATCAAATTAGAAAGAATTAAGAATCACCCAATGGCTTTGTGGAAAACGAGAACTATTGAATAGTTTATTAAAGATTAAAGATGCTGAAACAATGATTTCCAATGACCGTTTCCAAGATCAACTGGAGGAAACGAGCGAAGCGCTTCGGAAAGAAGACTTCGTGAAAGCGGTGGAGATCATAGGCGTGATTGGTGTTGCGAATACTAGATACAGTCTTGACAAACTAT
>JAUSOA010000266.1 GCA_030656435.1 Acholeplasmataceae bacterium
GCTACAAAGCGAATGGGACACCACAGAGTCTCGGCCAAGAAAGTATTATATTCTCAGTGAAGATGGTAAAGAAACTTATGAAACGTTAATTAAAGAATGGAGAAAGATTGTCTTAGAAATGGATCAGATCATTAGGGAGGAACAAAAATGAAAAACTATATTGAACGCTATATTTATGCAGTAACAAAAAGACTTCCAGAAGGAGTAAGAAGTGAGGTCAAGGCAGAACTTAATGCAAACATTAATGATATGCTTCCAGAAAATCCTAAAGAAGAAGATATAGAGCATGTCCTAAAAACACTTGGACATCCAAGAATATTGGCTAAAAACTATGAAACTAAAGAAAGATATGTCATTTCCCCATGGTTTTATGCTGATTATATTATCACCTTAAAAATTGTGATGACGATTGTAATCGCAATTCATGTAGCTTTTGGTTTCTTTGACTCTATTCTTAACTTAAGTCAAAATAACCTTTTTCTTCAAATTGTTGAAGTATGGGCGAAAATCCTATCGAATGGATTCCAAGGTGCTGTTGTAGCCTTCGCTTGGGTCACTGCAATTTTCTGGGTAATTGAGACGGTTGCAAGATCATCGAAATGTGATGCAACATGGAATCTTAAAGATTTACCTGAAATACCTAAGATTAACAATAAAGCCAAGATTTCAAGAACAGAATCCATCATTGGCTTAATTATTGGCTCAATCTTTTCAATCATATTCATAGTTATCTTAATTGATTATATGGATGTAATAGCTATTTATGACGATGGCATCATAGTGACTCAAATTTTTAATACTTTAGTTACAGATAAATTCATTATTTTCTTCATTATTTCAGCAGTCATTTCAATTGCTGTCAGTCTATTAAAGATTTATTACGGTGAATGGAAGCTAAATCTAGCTATTTTGTATACTGCATTTGAAATACTATCTACAGTATTATTCCTAATTTTCATTAATCATCCACAGTTAATCCTTCCTGAAGTATTTAATACTGTTGCATTTTATATGGAAATAGGTTCAGCAGAAGTTGCTGCAGGATTTGACAGAGGTATTAGAGTCTTAACTATATTTGTTTCAATTGTCGTCTTTATTGATTTGACAGTGACATGGATTAAAACTTTAAAGACTTTCCAACAAAAACAATAAAAAAAGGGTTTATCCGCACTGGATAAACCCTGTATTTTTAATATATATTAGTTAACGTAAGGTCTCTTTTCTTCCTTCTCATCAACGATAGGACGAGGTAATTCTTTTTCAATTCCTTTGTCCTTTGTATTTTCTTTTTCTTTACCTAAGTTCAAGTCTTTAGAATACTCTCTATATTTCTTATATCCGCCATATCCATCAATACCTAAATATCCAGCACCTAAAAATGAGATGAATAGAAGGAATAATGCTACTGAACCATAGTCGAAATTAGGAAGGACTGCAATCACAGCACCAAGAGTTAATACAGCGATATGAATCCAAAACTTTGGAACTTCTGTTTTTTCACCAAAGAATACAACAGAATTGAAATAGACAAGACCTCTAAAATAGAAGAAGAACACGAGTGAGTAACGATAAACTAGACCCCAAATCGCTTCATCTTCAATATTTCTCGTTAAAGCAATATAGATCATCAATCCACCAATAATAGTGTCGAAGATGATTTCTATTAAGTTAATTGTCCGGAGGACTTCTTTATTTAAGGATTTCATTAAAGGAACGACTCTAAAGATTGAGAAAATAACGATACCTACACCTGTAATCGTATAAACTACCTCAGACGCAAAAAACATATAAATCCCAACACCAATTAAAACAGCAGCTACTAAAAATTTAATTGCCCATCCATAACCGTACTTCAATTTACCCATTTTAAATCCTCCTTAGGCAAGTATTCTACTTGCATTATATATGAAAATTTGTTCGAATGCAATCAATTATCCTACAATAAACGGAATCTCTCACTCAATTTCGTAATTTTGATACGTGCATCCACCATTCGAATATCTTGAATAAAATCGTTACGTTCTTCAACCTTAAGAATTGGATGAAGTTTAGCAAGATATGAAACAATTTGATAGAACGAGAAACTGTCGTTTGAATTGATTAAATAAGTTCCACTTGGATGATTGCTCACTGCATCAAATATGCCTAATGCGGTATCTTCCATAAATGAGCAAGAGGGGTACCATTTACTTGAAGCTTTAATCACTTTGTTTTTGTCCATTTCTTTATAAAGATAATCAATCATGTGATTGGATCCTGGATTAACACCTATTTGCCACCCTAGACGTAAAATATATGAATCTGGATTATGTTTTAATACAATCTCTTCAGAAGTTCTTTTATACTTACCATAATTATCTTCAGCATCAGGTACTGTTGATAGAATAATTGGACCTTTTGATTTACCGCTATATACGCTCACAGTGCTGATATAGACAAATCGTATTCCAAGCTTCTTAGCAAGCTTTGCTAATATTCCTGCCCATTCTGGAGTACCTGTTGCAAAATGGAGGAATAAATTTGGCTTATGCAATTTTAAGAATCCTTCAATTTCAAATTCATTATCGACAGGAATCACATTCCTATCGTATTGAACCACTTCAACACCCTTGGTTTTAAAAAGCTTTGCAACCTCTGGTGCTACTGTTCCATTCAAGCCTGTAAAGATTGCTTTCATTGTTAACCTCCATATTCATTTGCTTTTATTATATATGCTAAATAGGTTCTAGTCAAAAGAATGGAAAGAAGATGTTTGAAGTAGGAGAAATTCATGATATAATTTATATACAAAAGAAAGTGAGAAATTAATATGAAAAGAAGAATATTGATGGTTGTACCTTTAATTAGTCTTATGCTTTTTTTAATCTCAGGACTCTATTATGAAAAATGGGATTTGGGATGGACCTTTTTTCTATTGATACCCATTAGTAGCATTTTACTAACTGGCAATCCTTGGAAAAAGCTTAGTGAGATGATGCCTCTAATCACACTGATGTTATTTTTATGGTTAGGGTTTGGCTTTAATCTATGGCATCCAGGTTGGATTGTATTTCTATTGATTCCTATTGTCAACTTAATTGTTGAAAAGAAAATCAATGCAAGAAAAATGGTTGGTATCTTAGTTGTTGCAGCTTACATCACCATGGGCTTTGTATTCAATGAATGGGGTCGTGCTTGGATTATTTTCTTTTTAATCCCAATCATTAACACCATTTTCTTCCCACAAAAAAATGCATACTTCTCATTTACTAAGGAGAACATTAAAAGTAAAATCAATAAAATCATAATAAACCAAGAAGATGACGATAAAGACGATTTCTAAAACTTAAGGTGAGGAGATTCTTCTCACTTTTTATTTTCATTCACAAGGAGCAATAAAGTGATTCAAGAAAATCATCTTTACATAGGATTATAAAATAGATATAATAGACACATTGATGGAGGACTACGATGATTCAATTAAATAATATAATCAAAAGATACAAAAAATATGGGAAAAAGAGGCAACTTATTTTTAATAACATTTCAAAATCATTTTCTGAAAATGAAATGGTTTTTATTGTGGGGGCGAAAAAAAGTGGAAAAACAACCTTTTTAAATTTACTTGCAGGCCTTGATAAATTATCTTTTGGAAGTATTTATATATCGAATAGAATACTCTCATTTGATAATATGAAAGATATTTATAATCACCGCTTTAATAAGGTAAGTTATATCTTTAATGGAAACAATATTGCAAGATTTGAAACTGTAGGATCTGCACTTAAAAAGATATTAAAGAAGAAGCATGGACTTGAATACAAGGATTCACTATTATTCGACATATTAAAAAAATTAGAAATTGAGCATTTGAAGCATAAGATTCAAATTCAATTAACACTGAAAGAAAGTCAAAAAGTAGGACTTGCTGTCGCTATGGCAAAAGATACCCCCATTTTCTTGGTAGATGAGCCTACACCAGATCTACTTAAAATGATCAAAGAGATTAGTAGAACTAAACTCGTGATTGTAGCAACAACTGATGAAATGCTTGCTAAAGCCTACGGTAGTAGAGTCATTTATATCGAAAATGAAAAGATGGAAAGAGATATAAGCATAACTACAAATACTTTTTATGAGTATGCTGAAAGATCAGTTTCTATTCGAAAACCCGATAAACATAAAGCATTCAATCGACTCAATTTGTTAACAAAAACGATATTATTGACAATATTACTGTTATCATTTACTTTAGCTCTTTTTATAGCATCAGTGGATAAAGTTATAAATTCATTTGATACATACAATGCGATGATTAAAACTGCTGAGTCAAGTGAATCCTATGTGATGCCAATTTATAAATATCAAGAAAGGGCATATACATATGGATGGCCGTTTATTATTAGAGCGGGCACATTTGACCTGCCTCACGATGTTAAGGAGAGCTACCGCGATTTAATCAATATTAAAACCGATGATGCATTACCTTTATATGCATCCTATTTCTTCAATAAATCATTCAAGGATTTCTTTGATGTGCAGTTATCTGAAATTGGCCTTGATAAAACAGGACATTTTAGAAGTCTTCATTTTACAGAGGTTATTTTAGTAGATGATTTCAGTCAGTTTAATGAGCCATTATTGATTGGAACCTATCCGGTAGGAGTTAATGAGGTTCTAATCTATGATTATATGGCAGAGCAAATCGTAACTTCAGGAATCGACGGTCTTGAAGATATTTCTGATCTTTTATTTTATGATTTTACGGATAGAGATACAGGTCTAATGATGACTATTTCTGGAATTCTAAAAAGTAAATATGGTGATTATCGTTATATAGAAACAGCGCAATCTTCAAAAATAGCCTCAGAAAAAATATATTTGCAATCACTTCAATCTATTTACACAAATCCAGAATTTCTTAATCTTGTGAACCTAGAGGGCCAAATAGAGTCAACCCATGAAGTTATAATTAAGGATTATTTAAATAGAGAACTCGAAAGTAATCTTGATTTTAGAAAAATCAAACCAGTAGGTGAAATTGAAGATATTCAACTGATCGGCAATTTTAGTTTATCTAGCTACGGATTCTTTATCTCAAAGCATCAGCTTGCTGAACTTCGCGGGGTAGATCCTAGTATAATTGATGCTGATTATGTCAATAGTTTGAACTTGAATTCAAGTTATACTATTGAGTCCAGCCAATTCATTTTTGATTATTCTTGGAATAAATCAAACAATATAAAAACACAACAAAAAATCCGCGGAGTCTATGATAGCAAATCTCTAGATTTGCACACACTTTATGCGACCGATGGATTACTGACACCATTTACAAATGGGAATCTAAGAAGATTTTATCTTGGCTTGGATGAAAATTGGGATTTGAATAAAGAGATATTAGAAAGCTTTAAGGTTCCTGATAGTAAGAGTTTTATCTTTTTCTATGAAAATCTTGAATATAGTACGGATGATTTCGGAGTTTATTCTGCACATCGATTAATGGCAGAAGAAACTAGAATCCATGTCTATGATGCCCAAAATAAACTCTTAATGTATACATTCTTATCAATAATTTTTATGATTTTATCAATTGCATTTTATAATCACATGGTTCTACCACGCGATCAAGTGAGTATTCAAGTTCAAAGAATGAGTGGAAGAAACAATCTATTCATGGTTATCAAGTATGGTGCAGGTATGATGTTGATTGCTACACTAGGTTCCTTGATTGCATATCGGATTGCCGCATGGACTGTTCTTAATTTTGAAGAGCAGCTATTGAGCATTAAACCTTATCACTTTTTAAACCTTTCTCTGAAACTTTCTGATTTAATGTCAATGTTTTTATGGATTTTCCCAATATTTCTGATACTTTCAGTTCTACATTATTCAATTAGACTTACCCAGTATCCACTCACAAGAATTAGAAGAAAATAAGATTAAGAAGCCCTTAAAGGGCTTTTTATTATGTTTTTATCAACATATGTATCAATCTTAACCTATATTTGTTATGATATAGGTAATGTGCAAAAAAAAAGATACGTTAAAGTATCAATTCATCTATTCTAAAGGGGGCTTTTCTAATGTTTCAAAAAAAACAGCTTGGTGTTCTTGATTGGTTTGGGTTTCATTTCTTAATGATTATTCCGTTAGTAAACATTATTATTTACTTGATTTTACTTTTCACTCCTCAAACCAACAAGACACTTAGAAATTATCTTTGGTATCAAGTACTTGCTGTATTCTTTTGGATAGGGCTTTTCATTATGTTAATCTTATTAATACCAAATTTGATCGATATGCTTAGAGCTTTTTCTGAAAATTATCCAGGATAGAACTTAGTGCTAAAATTAACCGCAATTGCGGTTTTTTTTAGTTACATGTGGTAATTCATTTCATAATGCTGTAATATGACTATATAAGGAATTGATGGAGTTATTGATGAAGAATAAAAAAAGAACTATTTATTTCATTTTAATCATTTTAATGACAGTATTGATTTGGGCGAACTCAGTTTTACCTGCAAACATATCTGGTGCACAAAGTGGGTTTGTCGTCAATACAGTTCAAAGCACACTTACTATTTTTGGTATTTATATGAATACCGACATTTTGTCGATTATCATTAGGAAAAGTGCTCATTTTGTTGAATTTTTCATCTTGGGTCTTCTCTGGTATCAGTTTCTAAAAGAGCTAGAAACAAATAATAAACTAGTTAAATGGTATGCAATAATCTTTTGTCTAGTAACAGCTTTGATTGATGAATCCATACAGTTATTTTCCGATGGTAGAGCATTCCAATTAACCGATATCGCAATTGATTTATTTGGATCCTCGATGGCAATATTTTCTCTTGTATTTGCTTCCTATCTTCAAACAAAAAAGGGTGAATCCGTTTGAGATTCGCCCTTTTCATATGTATTAAGTAGTTTAATTTGCCTTTGAACGAGTTCGATTGCCCATTCATAATGATGTGCTGCACAATGGTCGATAAAATCAGCTAATGTCTGAGAAGCCCACTTCAATTGATTTCTTTCAAAAAGTAGTTCATCAGACAAACTCAAAATTAAATAAAGTAGTTTGACATGGGATGATACTATTAAAGATTTTGCATCATCAAGAGAAGTGTTTTGATATTTTTTCCATATCTCAACATTCAGTTCATTCATCTCTTTCCAAGTATAACCCTCTTTAGGAACAATTGGTTCCTTTTTTTGATTCAGGCTAACATCTAAGTAACCAAACAGCATTTCATGCCATTCATGCAAATGAACCAAAACATCTCGATAATTCTTATCTCGATATTCAAATAAAAATTGCTGATTTTGAGCTTCAATAGATTGTTCTTGAATTAACTTCATTAATAGTGAAAATGTCTGTTCACTAGCAAGAATAAGTTCTTCCTTTGTTTTAAATCTTCTCATCATATCACCTCGATTCAATTCAACATCATTATACCACTTAGAAGGTAACTTTAGATCTCCAAGATTCAGGAATAGTCGATATCTGACTCATAATAGCTCCAAGAAGAAGACCACGATCAGAGCTAGCACCACCAATTCTTGTATTCCATTCAATGAGTTCTTCGTAGGATTTGCTATGGGCTAAAAGATGAAATATTAAGGGTATAGAATACTGAATATAACAAGAAATACCAGCATACCCTTTAATAAATTCTTGAGTGTCTTCCATCTCAATAGCGTGCGCAAGCTTATTGGTAAATTGAATCGGAGCAAGCTTAATTGCATCCTTCAAAACATAGTTAAGTTCTCTTTTTTGTATCTCATCAAAGATATAATCGAAAACTTTAAAGAACTCAAAATACTCAGATTTGTTAGTAAAAAGTTGTGTCAATTCAAAGGCTTTATCGTTTCCCAAACCAAGTTCTTTTGCAACTAGATAGGGGATAAAACCGACCAAGTGGTCATCTGTTTTCTCTTGAATAGGAAGACCTAATTTTAAATCCTTGTTCAGTTGATCGATAACTAATAATTTACCATAGGATTCTACATATCCTGAGTAATCTCCACCCGGTTTAATGTATTTATATATTAAGTCTTCATAATCCTTTTTGGTGAACTCACTATTATCTTTCATCGCTTGATAAAGCCATATCATGAAGCTACCCTGAGTTGAAACATCGCCTACTTTTTGATGAGGATAAACAAAATAGGAAGGTTTACCTGCATCATATTCTGTTTGATCTTGAACTTGAAAAAGTAAAGACTTTTTTAAAGATAGTTCTTCAAGATATTTAGAATTGTAAACCCAATGATAACCAAGACTTGCTGCATTTGCAACTAAACTTCCATATAGATATTTTTCCATAAAAATCACATCCTATCTTACTTTTTTCATAAACTCTCTAAGGGACTCGTGCTTTGGATTATCTAAGATACTTGGAGGACCCTGTTCAATAATCATACCCTGATCCATATAGATCACATAATCAGCAAAATCTTTTACAAAACTCATCACATGTGTAACGAAAATAAAATCTTTTCCTAG
>JAUSOA010000271.1 GCA_030656435.1 Acholeplasmataceae bacterium
AAAGAAGCAGAACAAAATGCAGCACATGATGCATTAAAGAAGGGTAATTATGATCTTAAAGCGATTATTTGAGGATTATGATCTTGCAATTGAACGCATATTGGTCAAGGAGTCGAAAAGACTAAAATTGACCATGCAAGAAATGAGTGTACTACTCGCTCTTTTTTCGATATATAAAAAAAGAAGAACATTTACCATGGCATCCCTATCTAAGCGTGTCGAGCTTTCTAATGAGGAAATTGGAGCATCCATAGAAACATTAATCAATAAAAACTTTCTAATCATCAGCTTAGAAAATAAAGATGGTAAGGAAAGAGAAGTTTTTTCACTCGATCAAGTGTTTCTAAAGATTGAAGCTTTATATAAAGCAGATGAAATAGAACGAATTAGAAATGAAGAGCTCTCTTATATTTCACAAACAATCCATCTATTTGAACAAGGATTAGGAAGATCACTTCTTCCCTATGAACTTGAAAATGTTAGAAGATGGTATGAGGATAAAACCTATACGCACGATGATATTATCAAAGCAATCAAATCCGCTCAAGATAAGGTGAGTATCAAATACGTCGAACGTATTTTAAACCAAATCATTCCAGATCAAATTGAAATCGATTCAGATGTCGAAAAGGCACTTGATGAAGTATTTAAGAATATCAGATGAAAAAGGAAGAGCACATCTTAGAAGTACTTGAAAGCATGTTTCCGGATGCACATGTTGAATTGAATCACAATAATAACTATGAGCTTTTGATAGCGGTAGTACTGAGTGCACAAACAACAGACGTTGGAGTCAATAAAATTACACCAGCTCTATTTAAAGCTTATCCATCTCCATATGAGCTTATGCACGCGGAACTAACCGATATAGAAAATAAAATAAAAACAATAGGGCTTTATCGAAATAAAGCAAAAAACATAATATTACTTGCCAAACAATTGGTAGAAAAACATCAAGGTATCGTTCCGGGTGATAGAGAGTCACTTGAATCACTTCCTGGAGTTGGAAGAAAAACCGCCAATGTCGTGTTAAGCAATGCATTTGGTATACCCGCCTTAGCTGTAGATACGCATGTTGCTAGAGTGTCCATACGGTTAGGACTCGCAAACCCAAGTGATTCAGTTTTAGAGATTGAAAATAAACTGATGAAAAAGCTTCCTCGAGAAAAATGGCAGAAGGCTCATCACCAATTTATCTTTTTTGGAAGATACCATTGCTTAGCCAAAAACCCGAAATGTAGCAATTGCCCACTCTTTGATCTATGTAAGTATGAAAATAAAAATAGCTAAAATGAACTATCACCAAAGTGATGGTTCTTTTTTTCAAAAACCCGAAGTGTTTACTTATTGAATAGGTTTACATTATGTATACACACAAGAGGGAGAAACTAAATATGATCAACATGATTTACTACAGTAAGCAGTTCAGAAAGAGGCGATCTGAAAAGCCGTTTGAAGCAAAGCCAATAGGATCGGCTATCAAGATGAAGAGAAAAGAATTAAAAATGACTTTAGAGGAAAGTTCGGAGGGGATTTGCAGTATCTCATATTTATCAAAGCTTGAGAATAATCTCATTGAGCCCAATGATTTATTTGTCTGTCAATTAAGGAATAGACTCAATTTAAAAGATGAGGAAGAAATAGATTGCAAAGTCTATAGAGAAGATCTAGATTATTTGATAGAATGCATGTTATCAGGGGATACTCCCAATAGTGATTTAATTGATAAATATTTGAACCATCAAGACCAACAATCCTTACTTATTCAAATATGCTACAGTAGCCTTACAGGTTATAAACTTGCTGGTCTAAGCTATTATGAGAAGATCAAAGTATTCATTCCAAATCTAGATCATTTAGAAGCAGCATTGCTTTCCCTATCATTAAGCATTATTTTATATCACAAGGAACTTTATCAAATTGCCTATGATGTATTAAAAATCGGGGCAAGGCACAAGATAGAAATTGAAGCTCTTGAGCTGCTTATTATGAAATGGACATTGCTATCTGCATTTAAAATGAGAAGAATCAAGGATATGACAAATCTTTATGAAAAATTCATAAGCATTACAACTGACAAGCAATACTTTCAGATGCTAAAGGTTGTCAATTTAGAATATTATAAGCTTTATTCAGTATACGAAGAACCCGAGAAAACAAAACTAATGATGCAAACCATCAGAGATTTTTCGAAGGAAGAAAAAGATTTTATTTATGCTAGGTCATTATTTACAAAGAAAGAATATTTAAAACTATATCCAATTATTAAAGAATATCTAGATAAAGACTCTGAATGGTTTATGGTTTCTCTCATATGCTTGGATGGACTAAAAAAAGAAGTAGAATTGATGAAACTGATTGAGAGAGCAGAAAAAAATAAAAATTTAAGCGACACATGTAGTATTTTAATCAAGCATATAAAAGTTAAATACAATAATGATAAGAGTGAACTTCTAAGGTATTTAAGAAATGATGTACTTAACAGCCGTCTACCAACCGATC
>JAUSOA010000273.1 GCA_030656435.1 Acholeplasmataceae bacterium
TTCCTATGCAAATTGGAAGACAATTAATCCTACAATCGGTGTCATTAAGGATTTCACTATTCCTAGTTTATTTGAGATTTCATATCGCTATGATATAGTGGCCAATACGTATCAATTTATTGATAATGAAGGTGGAGTCTACCCTATGGTTCTTGGTAGTTATCAATTTGAGGCTAATTTGGAAATCATCATTTCAGCATACGAACCGGAGGGACAATAATGAAAAAGAAAATTTTACTTATTGTTATGGTATTTCTTGGATTATTCATGCTGATGAGTTGTAATAATACTTCTTTAACAGATGATAATCAAGACGACATTACTTCAGAGTCAAAGGTTCGCAGTAATCAAGAAATTATTGATGAAATTGCAAAAGAAATAATCAAAAAATTTGAAAATTAAAAAAACTCCAAATCCCACTGAAATTAACAATAGCGGATTTGGAGTTTTTATTATATAAATATAGTTTATTTAGGTATTACCATATTTTTTAATCATTGTTTCAAAACGTCTGACTACATTGAAATTTGCACTTATATAAATGTGTCTTGCAGGATTATCTACTCCAGTAAATAGTGTCATATAAGAAGCACCCATATCCTTTAATGTTTTACAAAGCATAAAGAAAAGAGTTTTACCGACTTTTTTTCCACGTTCAGTTTCTAATACACCTATTCCTGCAAAATAACCTCTACCGTTGTTCTCTATTTTTAGTGGCCCGGTAAAGCCAATAACATCGTTATCTTTTAATGCAACTAAGAGTGGAAGAGGGTTAGGTTTATCTATATTTTCGATAATAACTTTCTTCCAATGTGGGGCGTTTAATTCATTTGTGAATTCAATCATTTTTCGATGTTTCAATGGATTATAGAAGGTGATTTCAATGCCGTCAAGAATGTTTTTTTCTATCTGTGCAAAAACGTCTAATGGCATTTGAAATGAGTTTAAATCTAGATAATAGGTCTCTTGAGTGCTATGTCTAATGTACCCGTTATCGAGATAAATTGACAAATCCTCATGATTGCTAGGGACACCTTGATAGCATGGATGAACAATATTTTTAAGTGGATACCAAGCTAAAGAGATAGGATTAAAGAAGTGAACTAAAGATTCAAAAATCCCTTTAGAATCCATGTAGGAGTCATATGCTTTTAATAATGAATTCTTAATTTCATGATTATCACCATAAAGCATTGTGATATAGCTTTGAGAATCTTTAAAATGACTTAGGATAAAGCCTGAGATAACAGACTGGACTTCATAAAAATATAAAAAACCTTGATCAATCATCAAAGCAAATTCGTTTGAGTCAATTAAGACAAACACTTGTTCCTGAAGTGTTTTTTCTTTATAGTAATTGTATAGTGAGTCAAAATCCTTCATAGCAGGTACTTTTATCATGAATAACCTCTATCTAATTCGATAATATTACTTTCAGTATAAAGCAATAACTCAAGAATGATGCGCATTTATTAACAAATGAGCGTGATTTGAATAAAAAAATAGATTAATTGAGTACTTTTTTCATAGACAATACACTTGAAAGTTTCTTACATAATAAGAATAAACTATGAAACAGCAATGCTTTGTCTTGCACATCATAAACACTTAAACTATACTAATGTTGAATCTATTAACAATAGAAAGTGAGATTATATGAAAAGATATGCATCTTTGTTATTTATTTCCATTTTAATATTTCTGCTTTATGGGTGTACTGAACCAATCCAGAATAGCGATCCTACGATTTCCAATCCTGATGTATATGTCGATGTTAACGTCACTCTGGATTTAGAAGGTGGACATTGGAATAGTGACATATTTTCATTAAATGACCCCAAGGATGTATTAACGATTACTGCCTTAAATAATACAACGGGTACAGCTTTTACACTAATTGATACCAAGAATGTCTCACTCAGATGGTTTTATAAGATTTTCATCGTATATAACGAGACATATAAAGCCTATCAAGTGGTTGGAAAAGATGCAGCAAAAACATCTGTTATCAACTTTAATTTACCAGATTATGATTACGCACTAGCGATACATGATAATCTAGATGATTTAGAAACTAAAGATATATTTAAGAGTTACGTAGAAAATAAGGATGAACAACTATTTCTACTTTTTGATCAAGAATTATCTACCTATACTGAAGGCTTGCTAGAGGTTTCATTTTATCCTGAGGAATCGATTACATTTGATTATACCAAGGTGATGAATCAAACCGAAGAACTACCTATTCCTATACGAAGTGAGTTTAATTTTATAGGTTGGAGTGATGGAACAAGAACTTTTACAAACTATCCACGATATCTTGCAAAAGATAATATATCAAATGTGACCTATCAAGCCCTATGGGAGGGATACTCGATGGAAAATCTTGAATTATATTTAAGTAGCTTTATTCCAACACTAATCATAGCGGATATAAAACTTCCAACAAGCTATAGTAAATATCAAATCGAATGGAGTTCAAATGATGAAAGTATAATCAGTAACACTGGTTCATATAATAAACCTTATCATGAAACCGCTGTAATGCTTACTGCAACTATTACATTTGATGATCAAACAGAAATTAGATATTATCCAATCGAAACTGAAGGATATAAAAAGCTAACTACTGGAATTGCATCGAGTTATATTTATCGGAACTATCATTTACTTTCAAATGAGTTTTTTGAAACGCTAGATATTATTAATACAGCATTTATCATCGCAGCAGATGATGCTTCACTCAATGGAACAAACTATTTAGCGAATGTTCAAAACTATATTATGCCTAGAGCAAAATTGCATGGGAATTGGGTCATTATGTCTATTGCACCCGAATCTTCATGGTCAACAATTGCAGCAAGTCCAACACTCGTCAATCGATTTGCAGATAACATCGTTGATAAAATCAATGCCTATGGATTTGATGGTGTTGATATTGACTGGGAAACACCAACCTATGGAGAAATGACACTATTTACTGAATTAATGAGAGTAGTTCATACCAAGGTTAAAGCAAACAATCCCAATCACTTAGTCACTGCAGCAATTGCTGGAGGGATGTGGCAACCTCCAAGATATGATCTAATCAATTCACAGCAATATATGGATTATATCAATATGATGACCTATGGAATGACTTCAAGTAACGGTTATTATCAAAACGCATTATTTAAAGATACCACCAATCATCACCCAACATTTGGTGTCGGTAGAACGTTAACCAGTTGTTCTATTGAAGAAAGTGTTGCAATTTATCATAATGATTTTAATATTCCATACAGTAAAATTATAGTCGGCGTTGCATTTTATGGGATGAAGCAGATTAGAACATTCAATTCTTCAACTCAAACATGGTCAGGATGGATTGCTGATGGTTCTGTATATTACGCATATATCGCGAATAATTACCTAAACAGTAGTAGTTATACAAGATTCTATGATACAAGTGCTGGAGTTCCCTACATTGTAAAAAATGATGGTACTGAATTTATATCCTATGATGATCCAAGATCAATTGCGGATAAGAGTGCTTATATTTTAGCAAACAACTTAGGTGGAATGATGTTTTGGGAAAATGGAACAGATACGACAGGAACTTTACTAGCAGCGATGCGAGAAGGACTGAATAAATAAGGAAGATAAAATACCAATTTACAAACTCTTTCCATATGGAAGGAGTTTTTTAATAATAATATCGATTCAATCAGATAAAACAATAATATTTATAATAAATGCGTCAAATATTGATAATAAATAAAAAAAATAACGATATAATAGATATAAATAGCGTCTATGTAATGATTGATGATTGAATTTCTTGTGAGGTATTATGCCAACTAAGAATCAGCTATCTGAAAATAGAAGAACGAAAACGAGATTGGAGATCCTAAAATCATGGATGTCCTCTTTTGTGATGGCGACTGCAGCAATCATTGTAGTGGTAGTCTTTGTTCCGAATAGCCCTAAAGCATCTATCATTTCTGCGACTGCATTTCAAAGTGAGATTATCTATCAAATAGAAATTACTGACGAAGATGAAGCTCTTGATTTATCTACTTTAGTTATTGTTTTATCCAATCAGTTCGGACAAAAAACACAATCACTAAGACTTGGGATGAATGTTGGAGTCTTCGAAGAATTAACTCCGAATACAAGATATGTATTAACTGTTTATGGCTCCAAAGGTTTTGGAAATGAAAAACTTGATGAAAGAATATTGATAACAGAAAAGCGTTCGGGTGGAGCTATTATTAATCTGAACTTAATAGAGTCTCATGAATGGAATCATGTTTACAATATTGAAGTACTCATCAGGGATGAAGAAGAGCTTTACAAAAATGTATATTTCTATTATGCATATATATATGATGAGGAAATGGATGATCCATTCTACGACCAGATTTTGGTTGAAGAATCAAGACAAATTATTGAACTTTACGAAGTTCCAACACAAAATATTAAAGTTCATGTCTATTTAGAAGCTGAATTGAAAACAGGCGGAGTCGCTATTTTAGACGAGATTTACTTTTTTGTTCCGTTTCAATTAGAAAATCCTATCTATTTAGAGCATATTGATCAAACCATGATTGAATATGTCTTTTATCATGGTTACTCAACTCGAGTTGACGTAACCTATACATTTGATTTGTTTTATGGAAAACAAAAGGTTCAATCTCAAGTCATTCAAGCCCAAGTTAAAGAAGACATCATGCATTCATCAAATACGATTGTGAGCTTTAATCAATTGAAAAAAGATAGTCTATACCTTGTCAGGATATCTGCTACCTACCAAAATCCAATCACACTAAGAAATGAGACTGTAATCCTACTTCAAGAGGAAGTGAAAACATTAGGTGATTATCAAATCGATTTTGAGATTACAAAAGATATGAATTCATATCAAGTCTACATATATTTAAACGATCCGAATCATTATTTTCAAAGTGTAAGCTATATATTATACGATCGAACGGGTGAGTTCATTACATACATTGAAACGATGAGTTATGGATTTATTCCTGATTTGAATGGAAAATACCAAGAGTTCAGTTTCAATATACCTGACTTAGATAGGTATCAAATTGTCATTCGAGTTACGAATGACACAGAGTATGTCATTTATCATATCGTGATGGACGAAATCATCAAACCATAGGAGGCAGTAACATGAACCAAGTAAATAAAAAAAAGTCGAGTGAAAAAATGAAGTTAATTGTTGTAGGTAGTGTTGTGTTGATTTTCATCTTAATTGGAAGCTTCGCAAATATCATCTTTCCTGGAACCACATTTGCACTGATTATTGAGAATTCGATTGGAAAGTTCTTCAATATCATCGATTTTATAAAAAATCATTATGTGACTATTTTAGAAAGCATCACTGTGGTGATTTTTGTCTGGATTTTAAACAAAACTATTCAATTTTTGATCTTAATTACTACAAGAAAAGAAAATAGAAGTATAACATTAGGTAAACTATTTAGTTCAATTGTTAGGTATTTAAGCTTTGTTGTGGCTTTATTCTTGATATTGTCTGCATGGGGAGTCCAAACACCAACACTCCTTGCTGGAGCTGGTATTTTAGGTTTAGCAATCAGTTTTGGAGCACAGTCCTTAATCGAAGACATCTTTGCTGGCTTGTTTATTATTTTTGAGAAGCAATTTGTTGTAGGTGATATTATACAAGTTGGAAGTCATCGAGGCGTAGTTAAGGAGATAGGAATTCGAATAACAAAGATAGAGGATTTGAATGGTGATGTTCTCATTATTAATAATTCTGATGTCAGAGGGGCGATTAACACATCATGTAATCCTTCCGTATCCATTTGCACGATTTCTATCGAGTATGGCTCTGATCTTCCTAAAGTAGAAAAAATTGTTAGAGATAATTTAGAATCTATGAAAAAAAACATTCCTGAAATTATTGAAGGACCCTTTTATGACGGCTTAGAATCTCTTGCAGATTCCTCAATAATTCTTCGAGTGAGTGCAAAAACAGATGAAGTTTACAAGAATAGAGTTCGAAGAGCATTAAATAGAGAAATGATTCTAATGTTTGAAAAGAATCAAATCAATATTCCATTTCCACAACTTACAGTTCATAAAGAGAATAATGAAAATAACAGCTAAATGTAAATCTTTCGCAGATTAAATCTAATCGATTACTATAAAAAAATAACAGCCGTGCGCTGTTATTTTTCTTCTATATATTCAATTTTTTTACGATTATTTTTTTTCATCATTTTCATTTTCTTGATATCAGTTTCACTTAATACAATTCCAAAGAACACTAAAATGATGCCAAAGAAAATGTAGATATTAAAGGGATCATTATAGAAAAGAATTGCTAATATAGGACCAAATAAACTTTCTGTAGATATAAGAATAGCTGCTTCAGCTTCGTTCGCATACTTTTGCCCAACACTTTGAAGCACAAACCCAATAAAACTACCTAAAAACCCAATTCCTACTGCTGCAAGTAATACCCTGATATTTAGGTCTGAGGATAATATGTTTTTGGGTAAACCGCTAAAAATCACCATATTTATGGTCGCAAATACTGTAAATATTAACAGTTGAAAGGCCATTAAGACATAAGGGTCCTTTTGTTTCGCTTTTTTTCCTAGAAAAAAGATATGAAATGCGTAGAAGAATGCTCCAATAAAAGTGAGGAAATCTCCAATAGCGATGGTAAGCTCTTTAAAATCAACAGAGATTAAGGATATCCCAAGCATAACAATGATTCCTGCAAGAATTGTTTGATTGCCTACACGCTTCTTATCAAATATATAAATGATGATTGGCATCATAAATATATAAGCTGCTGTTATCAAAGCATTATTTGATGCTGTTGTATGTGCAAGTCCCCATGTTTGAAAAAAGTATCCTAAAAATAAGAATATACCTAAAAATAAACCAGCCTTAATCGTTTCTTTATCTGTATTTCGAATTCTTTTGTTAAAAATAATGAAAATCGAGATTGTAGCAACCATAAATCTTACAAAAAGAAGCTGGGAATAATCCCAACCATTGTCTAAAATGTATTTATTTGCGATGAAACCGAAGCCCCAAATGAATCCTGCACTGATTAAAATGATTCTCGCTAAGTTTTTGTTCATATGATTTCCCTCACAGCCTCTATCATTATATGATATTATTTCTAAAAATGAAACTACATCTAATAACATTATGATAAATGATAAGATGTAATGGGGATACTTAAAAATGATGAAGTGATCAAAATGAGATATAATAGAAATGTGAACTACTCCCACCATTTAATTCTTTGAATAGGGAGTTTTCTGAAACGACTAGATAAATAAAAAAAATGGAGATAGATATGAAACAATCAACTTTTATTATGTTTAAACCGGATACAATCGAAAGAAAACTTGAAAACGAAATCATTCAAATTTTCATCGACAATGGATATAAGATTGAAAGAAGCAAGGAGTTCATTGTGGACGAAAGCTTGATATTAAAGCATTATGAAGATGTAATCAAAGCAGTAAATAAAGACTACTTTAAAAATGCGGTCTTGAATGCATTCCTAGGAAAAAAAGTCATTGCGTATGAAATATCAAAGGATTCCTTAGATGTAGTTCATGAAGTACGTGAGCTCATTGGAGCAACAGACCCTTCAAAGGCACTGCCAACTTGTATTCGAGGTAAATATTGTATGGACTCAATCGAATCTGCGATGAGTGAAAAAAGAATGGTAAAAAATTTAATTCATGCCTCTGATTCATTAGAGAGTGTCGAAAGAGAGATCAAACTGTGGTTTGATCATCAATAAAGGAGTAATTATGATTAAGAATATTAATGATTTAAAGAATATTGATTTTACGGGTCCATTGGTTAAAAATGCTAGTATGAAGGTGCTTGTTTCAAAAGAAGATGGATGGAATGATCATGTCATGCGTATTGTTGAATTAGATAAAGATGGATATTCACCCAAGCACTCCCATCCGTGGCCTCATATCAACTATTTTCTTGAAGGTAATGGCGAGTTGGAAATCGACGGTATCATCACACCAGTTACAACAGGAAACTATGCATTTGTTCCAGAAAATACATTGCATCAATTTAGAAATACAGGAATAAATACTTTTAAATTTATTTGTATCGTACCTACTGAAGGTCATAAATATTGATTTCATACTCAAGGGATGTGTTGTTTTTTGACTAATCAAGAGTTAAAAGAAGCTTTTCAAGCCCAATTTGATGTCGTAGGCATCATTCATACCAAAAGATATTTAGATGAAGCAAAACGTATGGTTAAAAAAATACCACAGGTTGACTATCCAACGATGGTTGTTGTGGGACTTAATTATCCCATGCGTTTGATTAAGCATACCAAGACACATTTAATACCTTCTTTTTACACCTTCGGTAGTGATTATCATACTGTTCTTAAAAATCGAATCAAACGAGTTATGGATCAAATGCCCTTTCTATATGAACTTGGTGTCGATAACCATCCACACGATGAGCGCTTAGCAGCTACGCTTTCAGGTGTTGGATATTTTGGAAAAAATCAGTTAATTATCAATGAATTTTTTGGAACCTATATTTTTCTTGGTATTGTATTTATTGATGTTTCACTTGAAGAGGAACTGATTCTAGAGATTTCTGATGATTGTGGAACATGTAGAAAATGTATAGATGCTTGTCCTACCAATGCGCTTTTTGAAGGTGGCTATGAAGTAGAGAAATGTATGAGTCATTTTAATCAAAGCAAGCGTGCGCTATCAGAAGAAGAGATTGATGCAAATTATTTACTATTTGGCTGTGATATTTGTCAGATGGTATGCCCTAAAAATATAAAAAAGAAAACAACTCTCCACCCTGAATTTGAACTTTCTGGCAAGGAAATGGTTTCTATCGTTGATTTATTTGCAGATTCTGAAAAGGAATTTAAGGAAAAATACAAGGACATGTCTTATTTGTGGAAGGGGAAAACAATCTTAATGCGTAATGCTTTAACGATTTTGCACAAACAAAAAAACACTCTCTATAATGATTTGATTGAAAAATCGATAGAAAAACATCAAACAACTTGGTATCACAATACTGCTTTAAAAATATTAGAAAAATTGAAGACTAAATAAAACCCATACCTTAGTTTCTTAAAAATCTTAGGAATGGTTTTTTTCTTTATGATATAATTAACAATAGAATATTTAATTTTTGGGGTGGAATTATATGAGAAGAAATAGACATTTTCCTGGAGGTCGCTTTCGATATAGAAATCTCACGGATGAAGAGATTTTAATAGAGATTTTGATCGTACTTTTTACAATGATTACAGCATTGGTATTTTTCTTAGTTATCGAGTACGGTAGAATTCTCTTTATTGTTTTCATTGTTTTAGTGTTTGGCTTTTT
>JAUSOA010000129.1 GCA_030656435.1 Acholeplasmataceae bacterium
GCAAATTAAAACGATTAAGAAAATAGACGCCAATTCAATAGATTGAGTTGGTTTTTTGTTGCTCAAAACCATATTTATTCATAAATCTTGTTACAATGGATAGAACTATTTTAAACTTATAGAAATAATCACATAAATCAAAACTATATTTAAAAATAGTCAGTAACTATGTTAGAATTGAATATGGAAACCCTTACATACCTTTTTTTATGCAATATTTTAAAGGAGACGATGAATATGTCAATCAAAATAGTTGAGACTTCACTTCGTGATGGTCATCAATCACTACTCGCAACACGCATGACAACTAGTGAAATATTAAAAATCATTCCAGATCTAGATAAAGCAGGCTTTCATGCTCTAGAAGTCTGGGGAGGAGCAACCTTTGATGCCTGCCTAAGATTTTTAAATGAAGACCCTTGGGAGAGATTAAGAGAGATTAAAAAGCTTGCACCCAACACGAAATTACAAATGCTATTTCGTGGACAAAATATTCTAGGTTATCGTCACTATGCTGACGATATTGTTGAGATGTTTGTTAAAAAATCAATTGAAAACGGAATCGATATCATTCGTATCTTTGATGCCTTAAATGATATTAGAAATTTAAAGTCTGCAGTGGATGCAACCAAAAAATATGGAGGACACTGTCAAATCGCCTTAAGCTATACGACTTCTCCTGTACATACGGTAGATTATTTTGTTAAACTTGCTCAAGAGGTTGAAAAGATGGGTGCTGATTCTTTATGCATTAAGGATATGGCAGGTATTCTTCTTCCACAAGATGCCTATGATTTAATCTCACAATTAAAAAGAAATACAAAGCTTCCAATTAATCTTCATTCACACGCGACCGCTGGTATTATGGAAGCAACTTACTTAAAAGCAATTGAAGCAGGTGTCGACATTATCGACACCGCACTATCTCCTCTATCTGGTGGAACCTCTCAGGTTGCTACCGAATCATTTCATTATATTCTTCAAAATACTGAATATGATCCGAAATTAAACATTAAGCACTTAAATAATGCTGCTCAAAAATTAACGATTATCAAGGATAACTATTTAAAGAGTGGAATCCTAAATCCTAAAGCTCTAACATCCAATCCGAGTATTCTAGAATATCAGGTTCCTGGTGGTATGCTATCAAATTTAATGAGTCAGCTCAAGGAACAAAACCAAATGGATGATTATGAGGAAGTTTTAAAGGAAATCCCAATTGTCAGAAAAGACCTTGGTTATCCGCCATTAGTCACGCCAATATCTCAAATGGTAGGCACACAAGCGGTTATGAATGTTATTACTGGGGAACGCTATAAAATCGTTCCAACCGAGGTTAAGGAATATTTACACGGCTTCTACGGTCTTGCTCCTGCTCCCGTGAATCCCTTAGTACTCGCTAAAATTATCGGGGACGATAAAATCATTACACACCGTCCTGCAGATGATCTAAAGCCTGAATTTGAAGGGTTAAAGATTAAATATAAGGATATTGCAAAGTCTGATGAAGATATTTTATCGATTGCACTCTTTGGGAAGGTCGCTCTTGATTTTCTTGCAAAGAAATATAATGAGAAGCCTAAAGAACAAGTTTATGCGTTTTGCGTGACAGTTGGAGGTAAATCCTCATGAGTATACTTTTAAACAGTTTATCAGAAGGACTATTCATCTCCTTCTTTAGTATCATGATTGTGTTTTCGATTCTAGGTGTGATTGCTTTTATCATCAATTCATTTCAATACATCTATAAAAAACCAATTATAGTACCTGAAACTAAAAAAACCTATGTGAAACCCTTTGAACTATCAGATATCAAGGATGACAACATGCTCGTCGCAGGACTTGTAGCTTCCATAGATTATTATGAAGAAACCAAAGAAAATGTAAGAATTCTCTCTATTAAAGAGATTTAAAGCTGAAAGGATAAAATCAAATGAAACTCTATAAAATTAATGTGAACGGAAAATCATATGAAGTTGAAGTCGAAAGTATCACTGAACAAGAATCCATTAAACTCACACCAAAAATCGTCGAAAAGGTTCCAGTCACCGATACAAAAACCAATATCCTTGCTCCAATGCAAGGAAATATCATTAAACTCAATGTCATCGTCGGTAGTGAAGTTAAAAAGGGTGATGTCTTAATGGTATTAGAAGCGATGAAGCTAGAAAATGATATTTTATGTCCTGTCGATGGTTATGTAAGTCAAGTACTCATCAAAGAACATCAGAAAGTCGATATCAATCAACTGATGTTGGTTATAGGGTAAGTCTATGTGGCAAGCTCTGATTGAATTCTTTCAAAGTACAGGACTTTACTACTTCTTCGAACCAGGTGGATGGAAATTCTTTATTATGATTGTTTTGTCCCTTGTTTTACTCTATCTAGCAGTCTTCAAGAAGTTTGAGCCCTACTTATTAATTCCCATTGGGTTTGCGATGTTACTTGTTAACATCCCAAACACTGGAATGTTTGTTGAAACAGTCAAGATCGTTGATGGCGTTGAACAAACGACCTATAGTGGACTCCTAGGTTATCTTTATTATGGTGTCAAGCTTGGAATATATCCACCATTAATCTTTCTAGGCATTGGTGCAACAACAGACTTTGGACCACTGATCGCGAATCCTAAAAGTATGCTACTCGGTGCTGCAGCACAAATAGGTATCTTCTTAACCTTCATCGGCGCATTGATCCTAGGCTTTACTGGTGCAGAATCGGCTTCTATAGGCATTATTGGGGGAGCAGACGGACCAACATCCATTCTTTTAGCAAGTCGCCTTGCACCGCATCTAATTGGTGCGATATCACTTGCTGCATATTCCTATATGGCTTTAGTTCCAATCATTCAACCACCGATTATCAAGCTCTTAACTACAAAAAAAGAACGTGCAATCAAAATGGAACAATTAAGAGAGGTTCACCAAACCGAAAAGATTATGTTTCCAATTATTGTAACAATTTTATGTATCACATTCATTCCATCATCAGCACCCATCATTGGGATGCTAATGCTTGGAAATTTAATTAAGGAATCTAATATTGTTCCTGGTCTAACCAAGATGGCTGGTGACTCCCTACTTTATATCATCACGATTCTTCTAGGACTTTCTATTGGTGCGACTACCATGGGATCATCCTTCCTAAGAATTGAAACATTAATGATTATTGCTCTTGGACTATTTGCGTTTGCTCTTGCTACTGCCTCTGGTATATTAGGGGGTAAGATTATGTGCAAATTAACCAATGGTAAGGTCAATCCAATGATTGGTGCAGCTGGAGTCAGTGCAGTACCTATGGCAGCACGTGTCGTTCATATTGAAGGACAAAAGATTGACCCAACCAATTTCTTATTGATGCATGCAATGGGTCCGAATGTAGCTGGAGTCATAGGTAGCGCAATTGCAGCAGGGTTGCTATTAATGTTCTTCGCTTAAGATGAAAAGAATTCATTTTGAACAACTTGATTCAACCAATAGCTATATCAAAAAAAACTATCAGGATTTAGAGCATCTTACATGGATAACTTCTACGAATCAAACAGATGGTAGGGGAAGATCTACCAAAACTTGGTTTGGAGATCAAAATTCTTTACTTTGCTCCATTCTGATTAAAGAATCTTTATCAATAGAACTGATTCCATTGATTCCTTTGCTCGCTGCAAAGTCACTTCATCAAGTTTTATCTAAGTATCACTCTAATATCCTAATCAAATGGCCTAATGACTTACTCATTGGTTGTAAAAAGATATCAGGTATTCTTGTAGAATCCATATCACTATCGAGTTCATTTGAAGCAGTCATTATTGGCTTTGGCATTAATTTGAATCAAGTTGAGTTTCCTAGTAATCTCAAGTATTATTCAACATCACTATCGATGGAAACAAACCAATTATATAGTCTTGATCAAATACTACATGAAATCAATCTAGAGTTTATCAATGATTTTCAAATATTTAAAAAAAATCACTTAGAAGTGATTCATTATTGTAATAAGTATCTAGCCTATAAAAATCAAATGATTTCCTATATTTTAAATGATGATTTACATCATGCTTATGTGGAATATATTAATCACAGTGGACATTTAGTAGTTAGAGAAAATGGCCACTTAACCGCTTTAAATAGCGGAGAAATCACATTAAAAAAATAAAATGAACCTAGGTTCATTTTTTTATATTTAAATTTTTAATCGCCATTTCTCTTATAGGAAGGTATCACTTTAGCAATAAATCTTTTAACTTCTTCATTGGAGTATTGTTCGAGTGTCTCAATGATATTTCCTAATTCTAATTCACTTTCGAATACTTCTCTTTGTTTTTCAATATAAATCTTATGATTTTCAGTGCGATGCTGATTGTCGTGATTATGATCGACTAAAAGCTCTTCAAATAGCTTTTCGCCAGGTCTAAGTCCTGTGATTTCTATCTTGATGTCTTCATGCGGTCTAAGACCAGCTAGACTAATCATCTTTTCAGCGAGATCAATAATTCTTACAGGCTCACCCATATCGAGAATAAAGACTTCACCACCTTGTGCATAGACTCCACATTGAAGAATGAGCCCAACTGCTTCTGGTATTGTCATAAAGTATCTTGTTATATCAGGGTGTGTTACGGTTACTGGTCCACCATCTTCGATTTGCTTCTTAAATAATGGAATTACACTACCATTGCTGCCTAAGACGTTACCAAATCTAACTGCAGCAAATTTTGTAACTTTAGTGTGAGATTGTTGTTCCTGTACGACTAATTCTGCATATCTCTTGGTTGCTCCCATGATGTTTGTCGATCGAACAGCTTTATCTGAGCTAACAAGAACGAATTTTTTAACGTTGTAATGGTTGGCAAGACTAGATACATTATAGGTTCCTAAAACATTGGTTCTTACAGCTTCGACTGCACTATCCTCCATTAGAGGAACGTGCTTATAAGCTGCTGCATGGAAAACTACAGTTGGTCTATAAGTCTTAAAGACATGCTCGAGACGTGTACGGTTATAAACACTACCAATCAGGACAACTAAATTGAGTTCTCTTTTAGATTTACTGAATTTTCTGAGTAATTCCTGTTGAACATCATATGCATTATTTTCATAGATATCAAAGATGATGAGTTGCTTTGGATTATGTTCAGCGATTTGTCTACAAAGCTCGCTACCAATCGATCCTCCACCACCAGTGACTAGTACAACTTCATCTTTAATAAAGTCTTTAATACAATCATCATCTAGCTTGATTTCATCACGGTTTAATAAATCCTCAATTTTAACATCAATGATTTGAAGCTTTCGATTTGCATCAACATCAGTTATGGATAGTAATTTTTTAATTCGGATGTTTTTATCAGCAATCATTCGGACTAAATTTTGCAATTGCTTTGCAGGATAGTAGTTGATTGCGATAATCACTTCTTCTATTTTGTATTCATCAATAAAGTCTCTAATCATTTCGATTGGGCCAATGATGGATATTCCTAAAAGTCTATTTCCAATTTTATCCTTATTATCATCTACAAAAGCTACAGGTATATTATTAAGGTCTTTATTGCGATAAATTTCTTTGACAACAAGTTCTCCAGCATTGCCGGCACCAACAATCAGTGTTCTTTTGCCGAGTGCTCTATTCCAATCATAATTGGTTTTGATATAAATGATAATTCGATTGGCTATTCTAGGTAAAGTTACCAACCCGATTTCTGCGATGGTAATAAAGAAATATGCAGATTTATACATAAATTGCATACCAGAGATTGCAATGAAGATCACAATCACTACGTTTGAAACGATGGATACAATTGCTATTTTTATAACATCTTCAAAACCGACATGATTTTCAAGCATTTTATATAAGCCAGTAACGTAGAAGACGAGAAGTTTAAAGACAATGACCATAGGTAGAGCAACAAATAATGCTGTATTATCTAAAGGTAGTTCGAGTACCATAAACATGAAAATTGCAATCATATAAGAGACTGCAATCATTACAGCATCAAAAAAAGCATATTTGAATAGTTTCATTAATCTTTTAACGTCAACCTTCTTCATTTAGTTCCCCTGTCATCAGTTAAGATTTCATTAAGTACATTATACAATGAAAACGAACAATTTATTATATTTTATGCATATTAAACAATACATTCATAAAATATCGCGTTTTTTCTTCCCAATCGTTTAAAACAGTATTATTTTGCGTAACTTTCAATCATATTTGATATAACTAAGTCGCGTTTTTTTGATTTCCAATTGATTGAAGTCATTTGGTTCACTATCGCATTTTTGTTTTCTAAAATCTTCTTCATTTGTTTTAATGTTCTATTCCCACCCATCCAGGCAAAAGGAAAAAAATGGGTAATAAATAAATCGACTGTCTTACCCTTTAAATCGGGAAGTTGATTCAAATAGCTATTCATTATTTTGCATAAATTAAAGCCATGAACTGGCGATGCGAATATCAAATGATTGTATGAAGTAACATCGGGTATCTCTACGAGATGAGGATTCAAAATGTTTGGATCATCACTCTCTGCCTTTACTTCTAATAGATCAACATTCATTTTATGATTCAGTTTTTGACTTACATCTCGTGTGTTACCAGTCTTAGAGTAATAAATTATAGCTTTTTTCATTGAAACCATCCTAATAAATGATTTTATTTTGTTAATATCATCATACCATAGCAAATAAATTGCGTAAAGAATTAATCAGTTATTTTACAAAAAGCGCCCATTATTTTGCTTTTTTTAGATTGAATAATCATCACTTAACTCAGAATTATCTATATTCTTTCGATTGAATCTGAACATTTTTTCGAAATTGCTTTAAAATAATCAAATATTTCACAACTATTTCTAAATACAAATTAAGAAAGTATATAAATAAGCTTTTTAAAAATTGTAAAATTAAAGTGACCAAAATTTCTGGGTCACTCATTTATTGAATCTAATCGTTAAGCTTTGTTTCTTCTTCGCATAGTCTATGGTTGAGTCTATAACCTAGTCCCCATACAGTTTCAATGATTTGAGATCTGCTACATTTAACTTTTTTTCTAAGTCTTGTAATATGTATACCAAGCGCATTATCAGTTGCACTTGAATCTTCATCCCATACATAATGTATAATTTTATCTTTTGATACAACAGAATTCTTATGCTCAGCAAGAATTTTAAGAATTTTATATTCGACATTCGTTAAAGGTATTTGAACACCATCATAAATAATCTCTCTATTATCCATACTGATAACGAGTTTACCAATCTTGATAATGTTTTGCTTCACATGCTTCAACTTGTTAATAAATCTAAGGACTGACTTGATTCGTGATGTCATAATTTTTGAGTTGAATGGTATTGTAATATGTCCTTCAGCGCCATATTCAAGGTATCTAGATTTATCCTCATCATCAGAGTTTTTTGAGAAGATATAAAGAGGACATATTGAGTTCTCTTTAATGGTCTGAATCATGCTAAAATTCTCTGATTCATGTTCTGCAAGTGAAAGCAAAATAAAGTCAAATCCGTTTAGGTCATCAATATTATTTTTCAAGTAACTTAAGGGTTTAATATAGACACTAAAAAAGTCTTTTCTAAAATGATCTATGACCTCTATAAAAGGTGCTCTGTCATCTGCAAGAACGAGAATATTATGCATGGTGATACCTCCATGTAACGAATAATTTACTTACATTATAATGACAAGTTGTTTCACATTTATTTCATTTCTTTGAATAAATGACGAAAGTATGAAGAAAGTGATGATTTCATTTATTTTCATAGGATTTATCTCTATTCTAACATATTTTAGCTTTTTAATAATACAAATATAGATTTATATGTATTTAATATTTTTAAACTGAAATATTTTTTACCTTCTTTTCAAGCTATCAATCACATTTTATGATATATAACTTGAAAGAATAGTGAATGAATAGTAAATATTGATAGAAAACCATTCGTGTTAAACTTTCATTCGCAAGCTATGTCCTATCCATACCCTCAATATTTGCTCATGTATGATAAGCTATTTAACGTGATATCAAGGATATAAATAAGCTCTATATTACTATATTAAAACTCTATTTTTCTTGAAGTTAAAGCATCGAATAATCACATTTAATCACATTGTTTTATTTCGGACATTATTCATAGTTTTTATAGTCTTAATTCATCAAAAACATAACCTGATTAAAAAAAAATACATTATTTTTAAAAATATATATTCTTTTTGCACACACTTTCTAAGATAGGACATTTATATATTACTTATACCATTATTTTTGTGCATAAAGATTATACATTTCCTAAATTAATGACGATAAAGAAAAAAACGTTATTGAAATTCTACAATGAGATTTCATAAACGTTTATTTTATGTATTCCAATTACGTAATATATATGAGTTTCTGGAATTCTTTTTTCTAGTTCAATTAAGCGACCTCCACTTTTTTGAACTATACGTATCGATTGTTCGTTATTGCTTTCAGTTGTCAGCATTAGTTTTTTATAGCCATGTTCTCGTGCAAGATCCTTAATCATTTCTAAGGCATAATAAGAATAACCATGTCCTCTATACGTTAAATCAATACCATAACCTATATGACCATGAATCAAGGTAGTTTCATTAAACCCAATCCGCAAAGTAATCTTACCAACTGGAGCACCAGCTAAAAGAATTTGAAAACAATAAAAAGGTAGTCCATCAGTCAAATCTCTTTCATGGTAGCCTAGAAGCTTTAAATCCAGAACTGGGCCTTTGATATATTCTTTTTTCAGTAATTGATGGTGAATCATGCAATCATATTGCGATTTCATTTGATAACCTCAAAATAAGAAATGATAGGAAAAGATGGATGTAAATGACTGGAGTTCTTCTCTTATCTTTTTCTATTACTATTATTTTATAGGAAATAAAGTGAATATGCAATTAAAATTTGTGCAGCATAATAAGTGATTAAATTGATTGCAATCATATATTTTTGATTCATTGCCTTATAATAGATTGGAGCTAACACCAAATCGCTGATTCCAAAAAGAATTGCTCCAAGCATAAGCATCACTAATCCAAGACTTCCATCATGAATTGATGCTAGAGAAATGGTCTGCCCAATCATTAGAAAAATGAGTAGTGAGTAGATATAACTAGGTATTCTCGTTTTACCCATTTGAAACTTCATCAAATAGCTCATCGTGATTACTAAAATCGTTATACCAATGCTAAACAAAATCGCAAATAGTGTCAATTGATGAATCGATGTTAAAAATAATAGGTAAACGAAGTGACCAAATGAAAACGCAAAAATACCAGCATTGATGATGGTTTCATTTTCTTCCTTTGGTCTTAATGGTCTAAGCGCTAAGATTAGATCACCAATCATACCAAATAACAAACCAATTACTACAATAAAGACAAATCCATACATAACATTGATAGCACTATAAAGTCCAACAATGATAAAACCAATACTCGCTATAGCCTTTGCGAAAAATGCAAAAAGAGGTTTGCTAAATAGCTCAACCCCGATATAAAGCACTACAAAGAAAATTGCAATCCCTAAAATAATTGTCATATAATCCCCCTGCTATTTAATTTTTTATTCTTTTGTATCCTTAAAGTAGATTTCAGAATTTAGATATCGTTTGAAAAGCTTCATGCGAATTCTCGATTCATGGGTATCAAAGAAAAAGACATTGAATGCTTCCCATGATAAAATCCAGCCCCCAATAAATAGACCTTCAACTGCAATATTTAAAAGAAATTCTCGTTCTGCAAGATTTCTCAGTGCGTATGCACCAATTAAAAAAAGGATAGATAGAATAATATAGGTAGCGAGTTGTCGGTAGTTTTTCTTTAAAGTTTTATCAATCAAAAACATAACAACCTTGAAGTTGTTTTTGATTGCAGTAATACTTTTTTGTTCTCTATCGATATCCTTGAGTTCCTTGGGTAAGTAAAAACAGACCTCAACTTTTTCTCTAGGAGGTATTTCAGTAGCTGCTTGTTCTAAATAATCGATGAGCTCAGGCTCCATATCTTTTCTTCTAAGTGGTGATGCATCCCAACCGTTAAAAATCTCAGAGTAATCCTCTAATGAGATTTCAACGATAAATGCATTCGTATCTGGATTTATCGAATAGATGCTTTGTGATTCGGTTTTTTTAAACTTCTTTTTTAACATAAAATTTCCTAACTAAGCCCTTTTACATAAGTCAATCCGTCATAAAGGACTCCATCTACCATTCTACAGTTTTTAATTCGATTAATCAAATGAAAGCCTGCTTTATGTGCTAGATTGATCATTGGGATATTTCCTGACCAAGTTTGTGTATAAACCTTGGTATAACCAAGGGTCTTTATAAAGTTGGTATAGGCATGATAGGTATCATAGCCTAACCCCATATTTCGATACTTTGGATCGACAATGACAATACCTATAGCAATATCCTTACCATTCGAATCAAATTCAAATGAATCATTAATAAAGTATCTATTGACCCAGCCGATATGAATATCCTGATAATATATTTCTAACCTAGGCTCGAAATCAGTAAAAATTCTTGTTTCTATTAAATGTAGTTTTCTTTTTCGATAGTCATCAGCATCAAAGACTTCATCTTTTTCCCATGGTGCATCCCAGTTCATCCATTCTTTATCAACAGTGAACCATCGAATACTATCCTCAATATCAGATATTGACATCATTTTTAAGCATATTTGGTTTCCTCTAATTTCCATGAAAACCTCCTACATCATGATTTCCTTATACAAATTGGGTTTATAAAACTTTAAAACCTTCAGTGCTCTAATGGTATTAAACCTTGAAAATCTTGTGGTCTCTAATTGAAAATGAATAAGACCTGATATTTGTGTCCCCTTAGGCATATAGCCATTTTTCATTTTATTTTCTATGATTTTGATACCATCTTCCATTCGACTGTCATAGGGATATTCGATCATCGAAAGATACTCTAAGACTCTTAAAATATCATATTTCCAACGCTGTGGATAATGGATATCAATCATAGAGTGATGGATTGGCAATCCATTACTCTTTTGTTTATATAAATCTCTTGAAAGTAGTGCTTCAATCCCTTTGGGGATAGCTTCTTTGACTTCATTAATCCGGTAAGTAAACCCATTTTTTTGATACTCACTTAAACCCTCTAAAACAGAGATTGTTGTATGAACAGAGCTAATCTTGGGATTCTTACCTGAATCCCACGAGCAATTCCAGCCACCATCACTAAATTGATGAGAAAGTATATAATCAACCATTTCATTAATTTTAGGATCAACTACCCTACCATAGGATAGAAAAGATAGAAGCATACCAACAATACACATATCCTGATGTCTGGTTTTATTATACATGCCCTTATTCACCCATTCATAATCTAGCAAGGTCTTTAAACCCAATTGAAAGGTCGGATGGTTATAAGATATTTCCATATATTTAAGCTCTGCAATCGTATAATGTGTCGATATCCATTTAGGACCATAGACTCCATTGCCCCACCTACATGTCTTAGAATCAAATAGAGTCAAATACTTTTCGATATATCCCTTGTCCTGATGATTAAATATATGATTGAAAAGATATTTTTCTGCAAGATAGGTGGTGACGATGTCACCCGATATTAAGAAGTCTTTCATATGCATAGAGCACCTCAGTTAACTGATTTCCTGTTCAGCAGTTTCTTCATTCAGTTTTTTTTGAATGAAGTGATTTAACTCTTCTAAATTAAACTCAAAGATATCAACCTCTAATTTTCCATGCATTTGAAGATCATATTTAATGATTTGACCCCCAAGGTGATGATAAAACATATTGGATGGTGCATAATGGTGACTGTATACAATCATTTTCTCCATACCTAACGGCATATAAATGGATAAAATATATTCAAGTAACATTAAAGAAAGCTTTCGATTTCTAGCACTCGGGTAGATCCATAGGCCGTTGAGTTCAATTCCGTTTTCCTCGCAGTCATAAATATCTGCGAAGCTTGCGAAGGCACAGCCTAGCATTGAACCGTCTTCAAAAATACCGATGAGTGTTCGAATATCATTTGCATCCTGTGCTCCATCCATCCAATCGATAAAGAACTTATACTCCTCATCAAAATTGATTTGATTTTCGGCAACACCATTCAACTCTTCACTCCAGCAAGTAATCTTTAGCATGACTGCTTCTTTAAGCTCATCTTTGTTTAAAATCCGTATGGATAACATGTTACACCCCCATAAAATTAAAAAGCTTTATTGAGTATTATGTCCTTTAGC
>JAUSOA010000011.1 GCA_030656435.1 Acholeplasmataceae bacterium
AAATGCACGTTCATAGTTTCCAAGGTAAAAGGCTGTTGGTACCCAATTAACCATTGGGTTGACGATATCGGATTGACTTTTAAGTGAATTGGATAGCATATAAAGCATTGGATAAAGATATAGAAATCCGATTGATATTAAAAGCACGTAAATCACGATTTTAGCTAATGTTGAGTTGGTTCCATTGGTGCCTAGGATAAATCTTTTAATTCTAGATTTTATACTTTTTTGATGTGGTTTCATCTTCTCTTCCCCCCTTCTTTGATCGTTTTAGGGATAAAGATTACTGCAACGATACCAATCATGAGCATCACGATGATGAAATAGACCCATGCCATGGCGGATGCCATGCCATATCCTGTATTGATATTAAACATATTCGATTTAATACTGATGATGACTGCATTCTCACTAAATGTAGATAGTAATACAATCGTATAGATGATATTAATAAATACCAATGTAGAAAGTGAAGGTAGTGTAATCTTCCAAAATGATTCCCATGGTCCTGCACCATCGACTCTAGCGGCTTCATAGATTTGTCTATCGACCTTTTGAAGTCCTGCTAAAAAGATTAGGATTTGAACACCAGAAAACCAGAAAATAATAATGATTTCAGAAAATACATTAATAATTGGTGCTGCAAGTCCTGGATTTAAGGTGTTTTCAATAATTGTGATAAATCCATAGCTTTCAAAAATTGCTGCGCCACCAGCTCCTTGGGTAATAAGCTCGTTAATAACGGGTCCACTTGAGATAATAACGGGGAGGAAAAAGATCGAACGAAACATTCCTCTACCCTTCAGTGGTTGATTGAGTAATACTGCAATTAAAACTGAGAAAACGATAATGATTGGTACTTGAAAGACGATTTCTTGTAAAAAAGATATGAGTGCTTCAATGAATTGGAAGCCTTCTTCTATTTTAAAGATATTTTTAAAGTTTTCGAACCAATGAAACTGAATATCGATGCCACTTCCTAATATTCTAACCTCACTCATTGAATAGACCAATGAAGAGATGAATGGGTAAAGCATGAAGATAAAGAAGCCGACAATCCAAATGCCGATGAATGAATAGCCGATTAAGTTTTCGCGCAGTGCTCTTGACATCTTTCTCTTGGCCATCATATGTCTCCTAATCTCCACTGTTTATATGGATCACTTGATAATTCTTGGCTTCTATTGATAAACTTCCTACATTATATGCTTGTTCTCGGTAGTTAATAATGATTTCAACATTGTTATCATAGGTCACTTTAATGACTCCATTCGAGATGACTTCTCTATTCATGATTTTTGAACCAATGACATGAGATAATGCGCCATCAACGAATCCGTGATAGGTTAAAATCGAATTTTTAATATCTAAATATTTAGAAGAGTAAATCGACTCTAATCCAGTTTCTTGAAGCTTCTTTGATGATTTTTCAGTGACAACAAATGATGGGTAAACTCCAAAATCAATTAATCGTAAAAGTTCATCTCTAGCATAGGGATAGAAATTGGCGTGTGGACCATAAAGGTCTACTGAGCCACTTAAAACAATTGATAGAAAGGGAACTGTATCATCAAATGTAATATATTGTGAGGAATACATTGGAAAATCATAGAATGCATCGATGTAATTCCAAAGGTATGCGTTGACATCATATAATGCAACATTCATTTCAAGATTACTCAGTAATTCCTGATATAACAAGATGCCATCGGGAAGATATTTTTTATTTGAGAAGTCATCATAAAGTAGGCTTCCCATGGATTCAATTAAAACTCCATCAATTGGATAATTTGAAAGTCTTGAAATGCTCTTATTCATCACATTTTGAACCGTCTGATATTCTAATAAATATTTCGTATCGGTTGCTGATTGATAGGTGTATAGCTGATCGTTAATCTTTTTCGCTAAATCAAAATATTGATTATATCCAGCAGATTGATTGCTCGCCTTGATATACTCAGCAACAAAATAGAGTTCATCTAGTGCATCTTTTAAAGATTCTAGATCTTTTTGGTTCCCTACTCTTCTCGATATATTCTCATACTGCGGTGCAGACCATGTGACTCCACGCTTGGTAAATCCATTAAATGATCCGATAATATGGTCAATTCCATTTTCCTTTAAATCTAGAGTAATCTCTCTAAATTCATTAAATGTAGTCATCACTGTTGTTCGATCAAACAACAATCCCTTACTTTTTTCGATACCAATCGCATCCAATCTTAAAGGAACTGCCTGATATGATGAATTACTATCTTCAATGGCTAAGTAATCTCGATATGTCTTTGCCATACCGACATAATTTGCATGCTCATTTTCTAATAAAGTATATTCAATTTGAATATCAATTGGATTGGAAAATAGTTGTAGTAAGGATATTGTGTTTCCGACCTTATCAATAGGCTGACGATAGGTTTTTCTATAAACAAACTCAGAAAATACTGTTGTAAAGCCTCTCGTTCTTGCTGGAAAATAGAGATTAATCATTGCGTATTCAGCACCACCTGTAATGTTAGCGAACACAGCGTTTTGGTTTACCCCATGAACAAAGCCAAAGACAGGTGCGTATATCTTTGTACCACCGCTAATAAAATTATTCATATTTTTTTCTAGATTATAACCAATATTTCTATCGTATACTTCTTTTTGATAATTGGTTGAAATTAATGGATCTGTCTTCTTATAATCAACTAAAGCTCCAATTCCGTCAGGAAGGAAAACGTAGCCTGGAATTTGATCCTCTAAAACTGCCCCAAAATATGGATAAACCTTAATCGAAGATATTTTATAGGCTCCACTTTCATTGATTTCATCATAGGGAATTTCTACCTTGATTGAATCCTGTCCAAATGTTACATAAAGTCCAATTTGAATTTGTGATCTTCCAAAGGTTATTAGCGAATGAAATCCATTGGTGATGATTGTAGTTTGAATTTCTGTGTTATTTTCAAACAGGTTTTCTTCGGTTAATGCAAATCCTGTGACCCCTGTATTAAATGATTCAATAATGATCGCACTTCTTACACGACGTAAAAAGGTATTAGGAAGACCTGGGAGATCTGTGTTGATCGTCGAGGACCAAATATAGCCATTACTATTTACAACCTGAAAAGCAAGTGATGCAGGGTCTAAATAGACTGTTCCATAAGGAGTGAGAATTTCTACTGGGTCATCAAAGAAGCCTTGCTGATTGAATGCGGTAGCATTTGATTTTTGATGGGTATACTTATTTGAATCAACGAGTGGAATAATTTCATCAAAGTTAGGAATCGCTATTTCCTGGAAATCACTTGTATCCATAAAGGCGTGTACACCAAAGGAAATGGAGATAAAGATGATAAACATAGTGATCATACGCTTTAAGAAAATTTTGCTAAACACGATAGATCACCTCCTTGATAATCGATAGGATAAATTCAATCAACTGTCCTAGGAAAGAATAGATCAGTAACCCAATTAAAATTAAGATAAACATACCAAATAATATAATCAATATATTTTTAATCGTTTCCATAAATGTGTAATTATGAACCCATTTAATCGATAAGAAGACTAAAATAATTGTCCACCACAAAATAATTTGATGATAAAAATCAAAGATAAAGGTTTCATTATAGGTTAGATAATTCGAAAGGAATGTCATCGGTAGGGTAAACACGATAAATGGTGCAAGAATATAGGATGTTGAAATGAAGACATCCTTAAATCTACCTTCACCATCATTTAGGGTTGAAATTAAATAATTGACCAAGACATAAAGTGAAAAGATGGAAAGTACAGTAAAGAGTTGGACAAAGACGCTATTTAAATTTGTGGATCTAAATAAGAACCCTGTCGCGTAAATATTAATCAAATAAACAATCAAAAACATACCTAAAACGATAAACCCTGATTGATAGCTTGCCTCATTCATTCGCTTGATGCCGTAAAACATATCATTTGGTCTCTTGAAGACATTTAAGCTATAGGATACTTCCTTAATGAGCTTTCTATTTTTGATATATTCCTTCTTTTCAATATATTTAGGGTAAAGCATTGATTTTCTAAAGACTGCTAAACCAATTTTTAAAAATAGATAAAGGCCAAAAATAACAATCGCGAACGTAGGAAGGTTTTGCTGAATCGAAACATTTCTAATTTCCCAAAAAGCATTGGAATACCCTAAATAGTCTCTTGCATCATAAAATTCTGATAACGCCTCTTGATAGGCTCCTTCTTTCATTAATGCAGCACCTAATGCGGAGTGCGCTAGAGCAAATGAAGAATTTTGACGAATGATTTCTTCCCATATTGGCTTAGATTCGACATATTTACCATCGTTATAAAGCGTCACTGCTTCATGAACTAAATTGACGAATACCGTTCTTTGATAAACATGAATAGAATTATAGCCACGATCTAAGATGTAAAGATTGCCTGCACTATCGGTTGCAATACCTCTTGGACTTGAGGTCAAACCAAGAGTCTGCGTTAATGCATTATCTCTTGTATTGAAATAGAAAAGCATATTCCCATTGGAATCATATTCGTAGACATCTCCATTTTCGGAAACTAAATATATATAAGACTCATTATTCATCCATATATCGGATAAGACTTGAGTTGGATATACCGTTGTAGGTAGCAGCGTATTGACTCCAGAGATATTTAATCTCTTGAATGTCTCATTCACGTTGACGTTAGTTGATAGAATAGAACCCTTTTGGCCTAACGCGATATTTGTCGGAGACGCTGGAAGACTAGAGGCTAAATCAGAATCCTTAACGAAGAAATTATATAAAATTCTTCTCAGGGATAGGGTTACAGTATTAATACCTAGATACCCAACAAATTCACCTGCATAATTGACTTGAATAATACCAGATGTTGAACCCTCACCAACGATATAAATCGAATCACTTGAATCTACTGCAACCTTAATTGGTACAAAATCATTTTTCTGTCCAAAAATAGGAGAGGTTGGTTTAACGATTGTTTGAACAATTGTTTCTGTTAATAAATCAATTTTGTAAACTTCCTTTGATAGCTTATCAGCAACATATAGAAAGTCATCTTTAACAAAGACACCTGTAGGTTGTTCGAATTCAGGTAAATTGATTATGCTAATGAGCTCACCAGATATATTGGAAATAACAATTCTTTTATTTCCAGTATCTGCGATAAAAAACTGGTTTTCATAATAGAAAATGTCTTCTGGAAATGAAAGTCCTAGACTACGTCCAAAATTACCTACAGGAATATAGGCAGCTTGGGTTGGTATCAGCCTTTTGGATGCACTTAAGGTATAGGTTTGGTAGGGCACTCCATAGTTGGAAAGACTTGAAGCCTTTGATTCAAAGCTGAATCCTAACATGGTGATCATCAAGAGGATGACTAAAATAAAGTATTTTCTCATCTGGTTCACCTACTTAATACCGGAGTTGACCATCGTTGACATAACCTTACTTTGAAGGAATATGAAGATAATCAAGTTCGGTAAGAACATAATTAATGATGCAACTGCACTCATCCCAGCACCTGCAACGACATTAGAGGATGCGGAAAGTGTTTGCATATAGAATGCAAATGTTTTTAAGCTATCGGTATTGACATAGGTAGCTGAAATGCCCGCATCATTCCAAATCATTTGAAACGATAGAATCGCAATCGTTGCGATTGCAGGTTTAATTAACGGCAATATAATCTTCCAGTAAATCATAATGCTTGATGCTCCATCTATTTTTGCAGCATCAATTAGTTCATTGGGTATTTGATCGATAAATTGCTTGACTAAAAATAGTCCTACAGGAATCGCGATTACAGGAATAATATGGACCATGAAATTATCAATTAAACCCAGCTGCTCAATAATGATATATCTTGGAATGATTACAGCTGTTCCCACAAACATCATCGCAAGCGTATTGATATGTGAAATAACACCCTTGATATGGAATTTCAATTTAGAAAGTGCATATCCAGTAATGGTTGCTAAAAAGATCGACAGGAGGACAACCACTACGGTAATTAAAATACTATTGAATAAGTATCTGGTAACTGGAATACCTGTTGTCGTCGCTGTTTCAAATAATTCAAATAAATTATCCAAGGTTGGTCTTCTAACAAAGAATCTTGGAGGATACTCAATCAACTCATCAAATGGCTTAAATGCGTGATTAAAGATATATAGAAGTGGCATCATCATAAATGCAGCAACAGGTAAAACCATCAATAAAAATGGTACTTGTCCCCATCCGAATCTGGTTGGATTGATTTTGATTGCTCTAAAGTTTCTGATTTTTCTCATATCATCCACCTAATCCTTTTCCCCGAAGAATCTCCAAGAAAGTCTGCTGAAGAAATAAATGATCAGCAAAAGAACTAGAGATAATGCGGCTGCATAACCCATGTCATAACGGATGAATCCGTAATCTTCAATATGGTTAACAATTAAGGATCCTGCATAATTTGGTGTTGGATTGGATCCTGATAACGATACACCTAGTGCTCCTGCACTAAATGTACCTACGATTGCCATGACCGCACCGAAGAGCATTTGTGGCTTCATTGCGGGTATAGTAATATATATAACTTCTTGGAATCTGGAATTTAAGCCATCGATATAGGCTGCTTCATAAAGCTCTTGATCGACATTTAAGATACCTGCAAGCATTGCTAGGAAGCCAATGCCCATAGACCCCCATAATGCGACAACCAGCATAATTGTAAATAGATACTGAGGTGATTGTAAAAAGGCTATGGGTTCAACAATCATTCCGAGTTCTAGTAGCATGTAATTGAGATAACCTGATTCATCACCAGCAAAAAATACGCGCCAAACAACAGTCATCGTAACACCAGCTGTTAAGGATGGTGAATATAAAACGATTGCTAAAACAGTTCTAAGCTTATGAGGAAGCTGAGCGAGTGCCCACGCCATCACAAACGATAAGATATATCCACCAGGACCAACGATGACTGCAAATTTGATTGTATTGGGTAGGATGTATTTCATGAACTCTTCATCACTTGTCAATAAATAAATATAATTATTAAATCCGGTAAACGTAGGATACGATACCATATCAAAGGTCGTAAATGATAGGATAATCGCAAGTACGATTGGAATAACGATGAAAGCAAGAAATAAAATAATATAAGGCAATGTGAAAAGATAAGCGACTTTATCATCGTTTTTAAATTGCTTTTTTTCTAAGTCAATAAATTTCTTAATTCTTAGCTTTAGCGCTTCTATTCTACTCATCATACCACCTCATGATATCTTCAACCGTTGGTAGATTAAAGGGCTTTAGAATATTACCTCTGCCATCCAGATAGCCAAATTCGACCATCTTTCTAGCAAGCTCTCTATCAATCTTGATGAGTGCATCAGAGACTGTACTTCTTAAATTGGCATCATTATAGACCACACTATTCCAGGTATTGCTAATTTCTCGCTCCACAATGTAGCTTCCAGGAATTTTAGGAACTTCCTTTAGATGTGTCCACTGTTCTAGAATAATCGCTTGATGCGTTTTATTAATGCTTAAGGATTCAAAGGCTTCAAGGTTTGCTGTATTCCAAATATATCTAGTACCTAATGTATTTAACAGTGTATTAGAAAATAAGATTTGAGTATCCGTTGACATCCACCAGCGAATAAACTCCCATGCTTCAGCTTTCTTATCTGATTTTTCGAAGATGATGGATGCCTGCTGTGCCCCACCCATCGAGCGGTTGATCACAGTCTCCATCATTTGTGTCTCCTCGTTTAATTTTTCATGAGGAATACCAGGAACTAACGCAATATCCCATAAACCACTAATATCACTTGCAGCATTGGTTAGCTGCAAATACATACCAAAGTCACCGATTCCAATAGGGATATCTCCGTATCTGAAGCTATTGAAGAAGCTAGGCACCTGATAAGGCATACTATACTCACGGTATAAATCAGTCATAAATGATAAAGCTTTAATCGTATTTTCATTATCTATTGCAGCTCCAAAGCCATCATCTGCATAGATTTTTCCTTCAAACTGATAGATTAAAGGTGCAGTAGAATCAAATGATTTTAATGCTGAAGATGAGGAAAGTGGAATGTAAAAACTCATGCCATAACGTCTTAAAACTGGTAGCATATTTAAAACATCCTGCCATGTGTTTGGAACATTTAAATCGAGCTGATTTAAAATATCCTTTCGATAAAATAATACAAAGAAGTTTTGTGTTTCAGGTAGCCCATAAAGCTTGTTATCAAAGGTCATTGGAATTAACTGCTCAGGATTAAATACAGATATGGTTTGACTAAAATGACTTGCTTGACTCATATCATAAAGCATACCGCGCATTCCATATTCATTTGGAATCCATGCGGATATGCCTAAAGCAGCATCCGGTTGTTGGTTTGCTGAGTTTGCTAAAAGTAATTTGGAATCATCATTGATTAAGGATACTTTAACTTTAATTCCTGTTTGAGTGGTAAATTGGTCATCAGAAATTTTTTGTAGAAGATCGACATATTGTCTTGAACGATTCACCCATATTTCTAGCTCGTCAGGATCTGCTTTTTCCGAATAAGATGGATCGACAAACGATAGGAAAAAGCGTGAGATAGACACACGAAGACTTCTGAAAAAATTAGGGTTTGGATTTGGTAAGTCATCTAAATCGGTATGAACAAAGATAGCATCTAAAATTAGAGGATGCTTGATTATATTATCAAATTGGTTACTGATTAACTGCACAGCACTTGAAGATCCTGTAGAAAGTAGCGTTAATCTTCTAGGAAGCTCATTGATATCCTTTTGAATTGTTATAATCTTACCCTTTGCAGCTTCGATATCTCTAATGATTTGAGCAGTTCGGTTAAAACCGTATAATGCCCTAATCACATCTCTTGCTTCATCTAATTCATCTTTCCATCTTGCTAAATCTTCATTCAAATTAGGAAAATAATCAAGCATTTCCCAATCTATCCCGCGGTCTGTATTATTTCTAGTTAATTTGGTAACATCTAAGCCTAAGGCACTCATCTCTGATGTGATCATTCTAAGTTTTTCTAGGGTTGAAGTAAATAAGGAACTATCGACTTCGAGGGTTATCAAATCACCTGGCTCTAGGTAAACCTTAATTATTTCTTGATCGATTGTCTTGAGTGTTATATTTTGCCACTTTCTTTGATAGGAAATTGGGATGTGCTTCGCTTCCTCGAAGGGGATTTCTCCATTGATATAGAGAGTTCTAAATGAGGTCGCATTTTGTCTAAGCATTTGTGCACGCAGTGTAATATAATACCATCCAGAAGATTTTACATCTACCTGCCAGGTGACTGCATCACCTGCAGAATCATAGGAGTCAGTACCTAGAACATTTAGCTTTAGCTTCGTCATTGAAAATGGCTCTACTAAAGGGTCTCTACTAGTTCCTCTAGCAATCGTTGATGAGTTCTTATAGGTATTTTCTTCTGCTTCAATTCTTAAAAATTCGGATATGTTAGATTCTGCGTAGCCTAATTTATATTCATCATAGCTAATATAGGTTTTCTTTGACTCTATTCTAATTTCCTTGAGCATTAAACTTCCGGAAATCTTTTCGAGTTCGATTGTGTTTTCTCCGCTATTCAAATAAAAGCTTAGCCCATCTAGATAAAGTTTTCTTGCATCTCTTAATACGATATCCTGATAGATATCAACAGTTTCCTGGGTGATACTGACATCATTTCCATAACGATCAGTACCTAAGTCAAAAGATGATTCTCTCCACAATGTTGGTAGTGTAATTTGTGATGCCTCATAATAAGGGGATTCGTCACTTCCATTCAGCTTAACAGCAAGCCCTATAGGGATATGTGATTTAGATAAAGACATATAATTTAGG
>JAUSOA010000026.1 GCA_030656435.1 Acholeplasmataceae bacterium
CAAAAAAGGATGGCAGATATAAAGCCAAAAAGAGTGGTCCTGAAATAGCACTATGATTAGCAATAAAAATAGCTTTTTTCTCAAATTCTTTATTATAATTGACGATTTTTGGTTTTCTAACAAAGATTCTGATGATAAAGATTAATAACTTGACGATAGGTCCATGTTGTTTTCTCATGCATGCTCCTAAAAATATTCTTTATTTTTTGTAATAGGATAAATATGGTTCTGTTGCTTCAACTATTTCATCAAACATCAAATCTAAATCTTGAGGTAATAGATGCTTTACTAAGGGGTCTTGATGAAATGCATATCTTGCATAAGAAAGATCATTTTCATCAAAAGCTTGAAGCAAAAACTTGTGATTTTGAATATGTATTCTTGTAAATTCTAGAGGAAAATCTGGCATTGGTCCTGAATAAATAGGTCGAACTTCATCTCTTCTAAATAAAGCATTTGTTTCAACAACGTGCCCTAATGGTAGATTAGGAATTTGCCCTTTATTAATTATATTCACATTAGTCAACAATGAAGAAAGTCCCAATAAGGCCTTTAACTGAAGAATTCCTTCTTCTCCTGAGGGCTCAATCTTTATTTTTTCTTCTTTTCGAATGATTCTTAATGCTGTTTCATTAGCTTCTTCTTTACGCTTCATTCTAAAATTTACTGGTGTTAAGAAAAAATGCCAATCATGAATTGTTTTTTTATCCTTTAAATACCAGCTTTGAGGTAGGAACTCAACTAAATGTCTATCTCCTGCAGCTGCAATCACTCCAGACTTCTTAAATAAATCGAACTTGACTCGTTCGCCACTACCAAACGGATAATAGGTTTCCCATTCATCCTTGCCTAGTCCATCTTTATGATATTTTTCTACAAATTCCTTATAGATAGGCATTAAGTCAATATCCTTATAAGATGCATAATTGATCCATGTGAAATGGTTAATCCCAAGTGGGTTTATTTCTATATCTTTTCGACTTGCAACAATTCCAGTTTTTTCTTTCAGTGCTCTTGCAATAATATCTTGAACGTGAAAGACTTCATGACAATTACCAAATGCTTTAATTTCAGGAAACACATGATAAAGTGTTTGTACACACATCGTCATTGGATTGGTGAAATTGATTACCCATGCATTTGGGCATATATTTTTGACTGCAAGAACTATCTCTTCATAGATTGGCATCATAATTAAAGCTCTAAATATTCCAGCTGGTCCAACAGTATCACCAACCGTTTGATAAATGCCCCATTTTTCAGGTATGTGTGCATAGGCTTTCATTTCTTCAAAGGTAGCTGGAAGAATTGAAATAAAGACAAAGTCAGCATTAACTAAAGACTCTTCTAATGTCTTAGCAACAATAAAATTCCATTTTCCTTTAGCTTCAGGAAGTTCCATCATCATATTTCCTATGATTGCGTTATTGACTGCTGCTTCATAATCTATATCATATAAAATAACAGTTCCTGTTAAATCTGGCTCTAAGGCAAGATCGCTCATTAAATTTCTAGCCCATTGTCTTGAGCCACCACCGATATAGGATATTTTGATAGGCTTATGCATTTTATTTCTCCTTGAAGTCTTTATCGACGTGCTTCGAAAATAGGTCATAAATATATTTATTTGTTTTAAGAACATTGGTTGGTTTCAAATGACTATCAAGCCATACAAGTTCTGATTGACCGATATGAACGAGTTCATCTTGTTCATTAAATATTTCATATCTAAAAGTCATTCGGATTCTTGAAAAATCAATAAGTGAGGTGTATTGCTTATATTGATAACCGAAAAAAGCTGGCTTTTTATATATACTGTGCAAATCAATCATCGCAAGTCTTAGACCGCTATCTTCTATTTGTTTGAAGGGTAATCCGATGTCATCACAATATTTGACTCTTCCCATTTCAAACCATACCGCATAAACAGAGTGGTGAATGACACCCATCTGATCTGTTTCTTGATATCTAGGTTCTATAGTTGTTAGAGATTTCATCATAGCCTCCATATACACATTTATAGTATATATTATAACATAATCAACTAGAAATTTCCTTTTACTAAAGCAAACAAGACAATTTTATTTACCGAGAATTGTCGAAGTACTCCTATTTTCCAACTGATACTCAATATATATAAAAAGTTTAGCGATTTGCTGAAATTTCCCAAGAGTTTATTCTCCTTTATTTTTCCATTCTTAAGGATTTTCTACTGGTATTCTTAGATGCATTACATGTTATAATAAGAATAATGATTTCATATAGGAAAGGAGCTCAAATCGTTTTGATTTGAATACTTATGGACAATTATATTATCAATTTAGGAAAAAAACTCAACGGAATTCATCCGGAAAACAAAAAAATGGTGATTGGATTCGATGGATTTATCGATGAAATCATTCATGCTGTTGATAAAAGACAAAATAGTAATACATTCACAAGAATCGAAACCATTGCAGATCTAGCAAAAAGAATCGAGAAAGCTAGTGGTTTATCCACAAATATAGAGTTGTATCCTTTGCAACAAAAAATTGGAGGAAACGGACCTATCATGTGTAATGCACTCGCTAAGCATGATGCATCTATTACCTATATAGGCGCCTTAGGAGTTCCAAACATTCATGATGTCTTTTACGGAATGCCTAAAAATGTAGAACTCTATTCATTTGCTAATAGTGGTCATACTGATGCAATTGAATTTAATGATGGTAAGCTAATGTTAGGCAAGATGAGTTCTTTAAATGATGTAACCTATGAGAACTTAATCCGCGCTGTTGGAAAAGAGAAACTTATAACTTTGCTGAGTGAAACCGATTTGTTTGCAGCTGTGAATTGGTCCATGATTCCATACATGACTGATCTATGGGAAAAAATACTCATCAATATTGTTCCATTACTACCTGCTAAAGTTAAAAAACCTGTGTTTTTCATTGATCTTGCAGATCCTGAGAAACGTGAAGTTTCAGAAATTAAAAAAGCCTTACTACTTCTTCAAAAGTTTAAGACACATTTTTATGTCGTACTCGGCTTAAATAAAAAAGAAGCCTATGACATTGCTTCTATGCTAGATTTAGGTGATGAGAATTCTTCACTACAAGATATTAACCGTTCTATCTATGATTATTTGAACCTTGACTCTATTGTTGTTCATCCAGTTGATCGATCAAGCACGATTATCAATAATCAATACTTTGAAGCAATGGGTCCACTTGCATTAAAGCCTAAATTGACTACTGGTGCAGGCGATAACTTCAATTCTGGATTTGTATTTGGTTTGCTTCTTGGACTTGATCCAATGGAAGCTCTTCATATGGGTATGGCAACAAGTGGTTACTATGTAAGAAACGCAATCAGTCCAACCTATAATGAACTAAAAGAATTTATGTTAAATTGGGGTTACGGGACTATTGAATAAGCTAGAGAAGGGAGAACACAAATGATTATATACGGCATTATTATATTAATCATGTCTTTCATAACTTATGTGAGTTATGCAATTGATAAGAAAAATTCAATTAAAGGCAAATGGCGGACTAAAGAAAAAACGTTATTATTCATGAGTATTTTATTTGGAGCGCTTGGTGGTTTACTTTCTATGTATACACTAAGACATAAAACAAATCATTGGTATTTTGTAGTAATCAATTGGATTTCACTATTGTTACACTTTGTCATTGGTTATTTTATTTACAGCATGGGATTATTTGATTCTATTCAATTATTTTAAAAGAAAAAAGCACATTGTGCTTTTCAGACTGTTGATAAAAGCTAGTTTTGAAACTTCAGTACATAACTGAAATTCAGAATCGGCTTTTTATTTTTGATTTTTCGAGTTATTTTTCTATAAATCCTTAAAAAATATGAAATCACAGTACCCTTGGACTCAAGTTCTGATAATCTTAATGCCATTTTTTTCATATTCATGCATGAAAAAGCGAGCGATA
>JAUSOA010000030.1 GCA_030656435.1 Acholeplasmataceae bacterium
GTTCCTAATTATCAGCTTTCCCTTGCTATTGGTAAGCTAGGACAAAACGTTAAGCTTGCAGTACAAGCTTGTGGATGGAGTATCGATATCAAGTCCGAAGAAATGGCTCAAGGCGAAGGCATCCTATATTAAATCATATAATCCTTAAGAAAGGGTGATGTCAGTGACAAAAGTCAAAAAAATACCACTGAGAACATGCGTTGTTTCTAAAGAAGTTCTGCCGAAGAAAGCTTTAGTCAGAATTGCAGCAACTAAAGAGGGTGTCGTTTCCATTGATTTAATAGGAAAGGCTCCAGGACGTGGTGCTTATCTGAAACTTAGCAAAGAAGTTATTTTGCTTGCTAAAAAGAATAAAGCACTTGACCGTAAGCTCGAGGTAACAGTTCCAGATGAAATTTATGAAGAACTGTTAAAAATTGCTAATGAATAATACCATTGGATTAGCACTACGAGCTAAAAAAGTTACAGTTGGTACCGATATGACGATTACAGCGCTTCGAAATAAGAAGCTCTCACTCATTATCATGGCAACTGATGCTTCACACACAACAAAGAAAAAAGTTTATGACAAAGCCAAAACCTATCAGGTCGAGGTTATTGAAGAATTATCGTCATTTGAAATTTCAAATGCACTAGGCAAAGACGACATCAAAGTGATTGGGATAACCGATAGGGGGTTTAGTCAATTATTGATGGATCAGAGAAGGAAGTGATTTTATGCCAGCACCAAAGAGATTCACGAGTAACAACAGCAATGCAAAGAGAAAGCCGGACGTTAAAAAACAAACGAATTACCCAAAAAGGGATGTTAGACCGGTAGCACCTAAACCTATAGGTGAACGTATATTTATTTATAAACCTGAAATGAATGTTGCAGAAGTAGCTTTAGGCCTAGGCTTGAGCAATGCAGCAATGATTAAAAAATTAATGCAACTTGGATTAATGGCAAGCATCAATCAAGTCATTGATAGAGATACAATCGAAGTCATCGCACTTGATGAAGGCTATAAGGTAGAAGATGAAGTCATCACTGACGTTACACGTTATGATGAAATGGAATTGGTTGATGATCCTAAAGATATGGTGAAGAGACCTCCAATTGTTACCGTTATGGGTCACGTTGACCATGGTAAAACAACACTTTTAGATGCGATTCGTAAATCAAGAGTCGTTGAAGGAGAAGCTGGTGGAATCACACAGCATATCGGTGCCTATCAAGTCATTCGTAATGGTGAACCGATTACATTTATCGATACTCCAGGCCATGCTGCATTTACAGAAATGCGTGCACGTGGTGCAAAAGTTACCGATATCGTTATCCTAGTCGTTGCAGCTGATGATGGCGTTATGCCACAAACCATTGAAGCCTTAGACCATGCGAAAGCAGCAAAGGTTCCAATCGTTGTCGCAGTCAATAAAATGGATAAAGCATCTGCAAATCCAGATTTAGTAATGAAAGAATTATCTGATCACGGACTTATTCCAGAAGCATGGGGTGGAAAAACACCTTTCGTCTATGTCTCAGCTCTTAAAAAACAAGGACTTGAGGAATTACTAGATGTAGTTCAGTTAATCAGTGATATTGAAGAATTTAAAGCAAATCCAAAGCGTTTAGCTAAGGGTACAGTGATTGAAGCACAACTCGATAAAGGGCGTGGTGCTGTAGCAACATTAATTGTTGAAACAGGTACATTACATGTCGGTGATTATATTGTTATCGGTAACACCTATGGTAAGGTAAGAACCATGCAAGATGACTTAAAGAAGCGATATAACGAAGCAGTCCCTTCACAGCCTATTGAAATTACAGGCTTGAATGAAGTTCCTCAAGCTGGCGATATTTTCATGGCATTTAAGGATGAAAGAGTCACTAGAGATATTGCAAACGAACGTCAATCTAGACAAAAAGATACCGAATCAAAATCTGTAAAGAAAACTTCACTTGACTCTATGTTTGGGGAAATGGAATCTACAGAAAAGGAATTAAACATTATTATCAAGGGTGATGTTCAAGGTTCAATTGAAGCACTTAAAGGACTCTTAGAGCATATTGATGTTAGTGGCTTTCATGTCAATGTCGTTAGATATTCAGTTGGTGCAATCACCGAAAGTGATGTAACACTAGCTTCTGCATCGAAAGCAATCGTCATCGGCTTTAACGTTAGACCATCAGCTGCAGTTAAACAGGTCGCTGATCAACAAGGCGTTGAAATTAGACTTTACAATATTATTTACCGTGTTCAAGAAGATATTGAAGCAGCCTTAAAGGGTATGCTTGAACCAACATTTGAAGAAATCGTCACCGGAACTGCAGAAGTTAGAGATATTTTCAAGGTTTCCAAAATTGGTACCATTGCAGGATGCTATGTCACTGATGGATTGATTAGACGCGATGCTCTGGTAAGAGTGTTGAGAAATTCAATTGTTGTTTATGAAGGAAAGCTAGCATCTTTAAAGAGATTTAAGGATGACGCTAAAGAAGTTAAATATGGCTATGAATGTGGTCTTTCCATTGAAAATTTCAATGATCTTAAAGTGGGAGACATTATAGAAGCATCACAAATGAAGGAAGTTGAGGTAGACTAATTATGTCAATAACAACAGATCGTTTAGCAAGTTTGATTCAAAGAGAGCTTGCGTCTATTGTGAATCAAGAAGTGAAGGATAAGAGCTTTGGGTACATCAATTTAACTGAGGTTAAAGTAACCAAGGATGTTTCATTTGCAACCATTTATTACACGATTTTATCTGATGATCCAGTCATCATTGAAAAATCAAGGGTTTCAATTGATGCTGCAAAAGTGACCATTCGTATGGAGCTTGCAAAAAAAATCAATAATATTAGAAAGATTCCTGATTTAATTTTCAAGTACGATGAAGCACTTGCCTATGGCAACAAGATTGATAAAATTCTTAAAACAATAAAGTAACCTCGGTTACTTTTTTTGTATTTCTAGTGTTATAATAAAGAGGGTGAAAGCATGTACGCTAAGGTCATAGTTGATATCAAGCATGAGGAAGTTAATCATTCTTTTGACTATATTGTTCCAGAAATCTTTGGAACCTTTTTAGAGCGTGGTATGCGTGTTTTAGTTCCATTTGGTAATCAGAATCGATTGGGATATGTGATTGAATTGATGAATGAGAGTAGCGATGCAACCAAAATGATTCTAGAGGTTTTAGATGCGTATCCTACCATTGATGAAGAATTATTTATCTTAATTGAATATATGTTAAAGCACTCGCCAAGCCTTTATAGTGAGGTTTTTGCTGCAGTGATTCCAAGTGAACTCTTGGTGAGCTACCATAAGGAAGTTAGACTATTAGATTCCAAAAATTGTCCTAAAGATTTCCTACCCTTTTTTAATACAAGAGGTGTTTGGTATTTAAATCAGGCTGACCAAATTTATTATCCAAGACTAAAAAAACTTAAAGAACAAAAAATATTATCCGTTGAAACCATCATTAAAGAAAAGGGATCTGAAAAAACAGAGACTACTTATTTCCTAAACCTAGACCATCACTATGCTCGTATCGAAGCCTATAAAAATGTTTTAGATTTCTTTTTAGATAATGAAGAGGTCTCAAGAAAGGAATTGCTAGATGTCGGAATCTCCACATCAACGATTTCTACATTGCTTAAGCATCAAGTCTTAATTCCTGCGGAAAGAGCTGTTTTTCGTGATATTAAGCAC
>JAUSOA010000036.1 GCA_030656435.1 Acholeplasmataceae bacterium
CGGCATTTGCAATTTCGTCTTCCTGAGGCTTTAATTCGATTGTTTTTGCCTTTGCTAGAAAGTAAACAACGCTCTTAATTACGCCTTCTTTAGGATAATATTTAGTTTGTTCCTTGATGTGTCCATAAATTTCGACGTCAAGTCCGGTTTCTTCCATAACTTCACGTTTTGCCGTCATTTTTTCGGATTCATTTAACTCGACATGTCCCTTTGGAAAGCCGAATCTCAACCCATGACGCTGCTGAACCAATACAAATTGAAATCTGTTTTGATGTTTTCTAAAGATGACTGCCCCACATGATTTTTCTTTGGTCAAAATCATCACCTTCTTTGTAATCCTATCTAAAGTATATCACAATCTTCTTTGATTTCATCAAATTGTGTTTCATATTTGCAGTTTTTTTACATAACAGTTGGATTGATAAAAGCGGTACCATCATGTATAATAGAGATAACAAATAGGGATTATAGTCTATAAATAGAGGTGAGGATGCATGAAAATCTTATTTTGCAGTTCAGAAGCATTTCCTTTCAGTAAAACAGGTGGTTTAGCAGACATGGCCCTTTTTTTACCCAAATCATTGAAGAATATTGGGCATGAGGTTAGAATCATTACTCCTTACTATAAAAATATTGGAAAACATCATAAGGATATGAAGTATTTAGGAGCTGCGACCATTGGGATGGGTGGCATTGAAACAATCGTTCACTACTATGAATTGATTTACCAAAATATATCGTATATATTCGTCCAAAACATGCATTATTTTGAAAGAGACAATCTTTATGGATATAACGATGATGCTGAAAGATTTGCATGCTTTTCCTATGCAATACTTGAAGGATTAAAGGTGTTTAAGTTCTATCCAAATATCCTTCACTTAAATGATTGGCAAACTGGTATTGTTCCTTATCTTTTAGATGAGCATTATAGACATAAAAACGACCACTATTTTTCGATCCATACCTTGTTAACAATTCACAATTTAGAATACCAAGGATCATTTGATACCTATGTGAGTCGTTTTTTCAATACTAATTTTAATTATACTTATATTCACTTCGATCGTGTAAATTTCTTAAAGGCTGGAATCGAACGCGCAACCAAGATTAATACAGTCAGTCCGACTTACCGCAATGAAGTGCTAACGGGTGAATATGGATTTACCTTAGATGGTGCATTAGAGCGTAGAAAAGCTGATTTCGTGGGTATCTTAAATGGAATTGATGATCACGTCTTTAATCCAGAAACAGACCCTATGATTGTAGCAAACTTTAATGATTCAAAAACAAAGGATGGAAAGTTAAAAAATAAAGAAGATATTCTCCATCACTTCGACCTTGATGTCGATTTAAAGGTACCACTTGTTTCCTATATTGGAAGGCTTGCTACTCAAAAAGGAATCAACTTGATGACTGCTTCTCTTGAGGAAGTCGTAGAGTTTAGTGATGCAAGATTTATATTAATGGGATCAGGAAATGATTCCTATCAAGATTACTTTAGATACCTTTCCTCTAAATATCCGAATAAGGTTGGACATTATATTGGATTTAACGAGGAATTGGCACATAAACTTTATGCAGCTACTGACTTATTCCTAATGCCTTCAAGATTTGAACCCTGTGGGTTAGGACAACTCATCGCCATGCGATACGGAGCATTACCCGTGGTAAGAGAAACCGGAGGTTTAAAGGATACTGTTATTCCTTATAATCAATTCACTAAGGAAGGTACAGGCTTTAGCTTCTCCAACTACGATGCTTTTGAGTTTAAAGAAAAATTATTTGAAGGTATCAATTTATACAATGAAAATCCGAGAATTTGGAATAAACTTGTTAAACAGGCTATGAAGCAAGATTACAGTCTTGAAAAGATGGCTTTGGAATACGAATCGATTTATCAAATCATACTAGGGGTGTAGAAAATGGAAACTTTAGCACTAATACTTGCAGGCGGTAAGGGTAGCAGATTAGATATCCTTTCTCAAAGACGTAGTAAACCAGCAATGCCTTTTGCTGGAAAATTTAGAATTATTGATTTTACATTGTCAAATTGTACCCAATCCAATATTTATGATATAGGTATCTTGACACAGTATTTACCATTATCCTTAAATGAACATATCGGTAGTGGAAAGCCTTGGGATTTAGATAGAAGAGATTCAGGAGTTACACTTCTTCAGCCACATAACTACTGGTATTTAGGCACAGCTGATGCTGTACTTAAAAATTTAGAGTTTATTGGTAGAAGAGATCCTAAATATGTTTTAATTCTTTCGGGAGATCATATTTATAAAATGGATTATCGTAAGATGATTGCTGTACATAAAGAAAAAAAGGCTACTTTAACGATTGCTACACAGCCTGTTCCAGAATCTGAAGTTAGTCGTTTTGGTATCATGAGCATTAATAAAGAAGGCGAAATCATCGAGTTTGAAGAAAAACCAAAGAAGTCAAAATCGAATTTAGCTTCAATGGGTATTTATTTATTCAATTTTGATTTACTTAAAAAAGTACTTCTTGACATCAAGCAAGAGGATTTAGATTTTGGAAAGCACATTATCCCCCATTTGATTAAAACGACCTCTAAGGAGGTTTACGCCTATCAATTTGAGGATTATTGGATGGATGTAGGTACCTATGATTCCTATTTAGATACAAATCTCGCAATGACAAAGGACTATACCGAACTTGATTTATATGATCCGACCTGGAAAGTTTTCACGAAGAGTGAGGATCTTCCCCCTGTCAAGGTTGGAAGTGAAGCCGTGATTCATAACTCACTTGTCTCTAACGGTTGTGTCATTGAAGGAAGTGTAATCAATTCTGTTTTAAGTCCTGGTGTTAGAGTGGGTAAGGGGTCTGTTGTTAAGGATTCTGTGATCTTAAATAATGTAATTATAAGCACTGATGTTACCATCAATCGATGCATTTTGGATAAGAAAGTTACTGTAGGAAGAAATGCTTATTTAGGATATGGTGATGACTACACTCCAAATATAGAAAAACCAGACTTGTTAAAATCTGGAATTACAGTGATTGAAAAAAATACAGTTATTCCTGGCGATACCATGATTGGAAGAAATTGTCGTATCTTTAAAACAGGAGTTTTTAAATCAAAGGAAATAAAGAGTGGTTCTACATTGGAATAATAAAAACTGGGAGAAAAAATAAAATCTCCCAGTTCTTTTTTTTATGCTTTTTGGAAAGATACTTCTTTTCTTTGATTGAAGTGCTTTGTTAAGATTCCTATGAAAAGCATTATATAGGCACATAAGGAAAAACCAAAAATATAGATAAGTAAAAAGATTGGTGCTGGAACGAGTGGTTGAAATAAGCCTAATATTGGTAATCCATTTTCAAACCGAGGATTAATGAAAAACATGTTAAATGTTCCAATTTGAATCCAAGTGTTATGGATTGTATTCATAACAAGTGCAATAAGAACCAAAACTGAGAATACGAGTGAAGCCTTAAAGATCGATTTTGATTCAAGCTTGATTTGATTCACTAAAATTCCTAGTCCAATGATTGCCATTCCACCGTGGTGAACCATGGTTTGGATATTAATTCCGATTGTCGATACAAAAACTGTCATTGGATATAGCATCACTGCGAGACCTGCAAAAAGTCCAAAGGTTGCTAAAAATATTTTTAAAGCTTCAAAAACCTTTTTGTTTTTAGTTAAACCCGCAAGAAGTGCAACATACATCGGTGTCGAACAAAATTGAAAGGGAAATGCATACCACTGGTAGCTCCAATTTGCTTGATATGAAAATATCAGTTGTTTATAAATTTCAAATAAGATTAAAACACCTGCAAAAATAAGAAGTGTTTTCTTAAGTTTTGCATCACTCATCTGTTTCATTCGTGAAACTGAAATCACTGATCCTACAACCACTAAAACGAGTGCAAGGTAGTGAAACCACCCTTCTTCTAATGATTGATAAGGTAGTGGGCGATTCATCTCGCCATTTAAAAATTCTAGTATTTGATTCATGTTGTCATCCAGCTTTCTCTATTCATCGATAATCATTATAGCATAGAGAATATGTAGGATGTATCAACATATGTGCATGATATGCTAAATCATTTGTCTTTTCTTAAATAGAATAAAACTGAATAGAATAGATACCACTGTAAGGGATGCAAAGATGATAAAATTGATAAGTTCGAAATCTGCTTGATCCTTTAACCATCCCACTGGTTCAGCAAATGTAAAGGGTGAAATATACTTTAATGATTTTAAAAAGGTATTATCGGTTGCATAAGCAATGGTTGTAATTATATAAAGTGGAAAAGGAATTGCAACTGCGATAAAGCTTGATTGATTGGGCTTTAGAATAAGCGCTAGAAACATGCTTAAGTATGCAATCATCAAAAACATTAAATAGTCAAATAGTCCAAACATCCAAATTGCTGAAATATCTTCTCCTGGGGCTACCAAGAGGAAGCCTAGGTCAACCATTAATACTTGAATAATCATAAAGATAAAGAGATTGACTGCAACAACAACCATTTTCGTAAATAAAAGCTTTGTTCTAGATACAGGAAGTGTATAAATGACTTCTACAGTTTTTTCTTTTTCATCTTTGTTAATGATACTAAAGCCAACAAGTGCTGCAAAAATACCACCTAAAAGCTGTAAAAACATTGCACCTTCGGTTGCAAAATACTCAATACCATTATCAGGTATCCCTCCAAAAAGATCGAGCATTCCAATAAAGCCACTATCGATAGATTCTAAATACTCTATCATTTGTTCTAGAGCTTCAAACATGTCCTTTGCCATTGGATAAATGATAATTACTAATAGTAATGATAGTGCTAAGGATATTGACCAAATCATTAAGCTTTTGAAGCTTCTTTTGAATTCTAGTTTAAAGATATTTTTAGAGAAAATGTTCATGACAAGTCCTCCTTTATATAATAGACTGCAAAGAGTTCTTCCAGTCCAATATTTCTTAATACAATATCCTTGAATTTATACCCATTTAAATATTGAATTAAAAGATTGACATCACCATGGTAGGTATAATGCGAGGATCCATTAAAGTCATTGATATAGCTCAATCCTTCTAGAATGAGATTTTGATAATTAGGTGTAACTATCAATCTCTTATGTTCATCTTTTCTAATATCTTCCATTGATTTCGTAAATAGGATAACCCCTTCTTTAATCAATGCAACCCTGTCACAAACCTTTTCGATTTCACTCAATACATGAGATGAAAGTAAAATAGTCGTTCCCTTTTTCTTCGCCTCCAATAAAAGATCTAGAAATCTAGATTGAATCAAGGGATCAAGTCCTGATGTTGGTTCATCAAGAATTAAGAGCTTAGGCTGATGCATTAGCGCGATGACAATTCCAATTTTTTTCTTGTTTCCAAATGATAGTGCACCAAACTTTTTCGTTAAATCAATATCCAAATTCTCAATTAAAAGTTTTAAATACTCATCTTCGACTTTTCGCATACTCTTAAAGAAATTGATGACACCTTCAACCTTCATTTCATTGAAAAAGAAGGATTCACTTGGCATATAGCCAATATGAGAATTGATTGAATGATTCCCTAACTTGACTTCTTGATCAAAAATAGTCGCTTCTCCATCCTGAAGTTCAAGTAAACCTAAAAGAATACGTATTAATGTCGTCTTGCCAGACCCATTAGGTCCAACAAATCCGAAAATTTCACCCGAATCGACTTCGAGTGTGACATCATGAATACCTCTTGAATGTCCATAATATTTTCTTGCGTGACTCACCTTTATCATAGAAGAATCCTTTCTACATGAAATCGTATGGTGTTAACTCATCAAGTGGGTCACTATCTTCGATTTCACTTTCAATTGTATTATTTAATCTAAGTGCGAGCGTCGTTTGTCTTTTTTCTGATAGATGATTAGCTGCATAAACGAGTAAGTTCATATCGCCTAGCATAATCAAAAATCTTTTCGCTCTTGTAATTGCAGTATAAATCAATTCTTTTTTTAGCATATGCATATAGCTTCTAACCATCGGTATCATAACAATCTTATATTCAGAGCCCTGCGACTTGTGGATACTAATTGCGTAGGCAAGGTTTAGTTCATCTAAATCACCTTTATCATACATAACATCGTTATCATCAAAGGTAACAATCATGTACTCTTCGTTTTGACTATTGGTTTTAATATCCTTGACAACACCAATGTCTCCATTCATAATGAGACGTTCAGGGTCATTGACAAGCTGAATAACCTTATCTCCGATATAATAGGTTTTATCTCCATACTTCATTGATGAACTTCGATTGGTATTGAATTTTTCTTGTAATATTTTATTGAAATTGTCGATTCCCAATTCTCCCTTATACATAGGGGCTAATATTTGAATATCATCAATCATATTATACCCTTCATTTAATGCACCTTGAACCTGCTTAATAATAACATCCTTAATCTTATCTGGTGAAGCACGGTATAGATAAACATCTTGGTCGCTATTTAAGTCTTCTACCTGTAGTACTTGATCGTTTACTGCTCTAGCAAGACTTATAATTTTAGAATCCTTGGCTTGTCGATGTATTTCATTTAATCTAACTGTTGCAATCATCTTAGAATCGATTAAATCTGCTAAAACCTGACCAGGTCCAACTGAAGGTAATTGATCAACGTCTCCGACAATAATGACCTGTGCTCCTGGCTTAACGGCAGAAAAGAGCTTTTTAGCTAGAAATAAATCAATCATAGAGGCTTCATCGATAATGATTAAGTCCTGAGGCATGAGATGAAATTCATCATAGGTGAATAAGCCATCATAGCTATAGCCTAGATGTCTATGTATCGTTTTGGCTTCCATATCCAAAAGTTCTTTCATTCTTTTTGCAGCTCGACCAGTTGGTGCCATCAAAGCAATTTTCTCATAGATTAATGGGTTTTTATAATTGAGTTTATTATAGATTCGGTAAACCTCTAAAAGGCCATCGATAATGGTGGTTTTCCCTGTTCCTGGTCCTCCGGTAATAATTGATATAGAGCTTGATAAAGCCTTTAATATCGCTTCCTTTTGAACTGTTGTGTATTGCATGTTTCTTTGAATTTCAACTGCGTCTAAAAGCGTTTCAAGGTAGTTCATATCATAAATGACTTCTCTTGAAGAAACAAGCTCCTTAACCTTATCTGCAAGGGCAATCTCAGTATAAAAGGATAGTGATAGATAGAATCTGTCATCTTCGATAATAATTCTTTTTTCTTCAATTAAGGCTTCAACAGCGACCTCTATATTCATTTCTGTTCCAAGTACAGATGCAGCGTAGTTCTCAACTTGTTCATTAGTTAAATAGACGTCTCCATTTTGATAGGCGATATATTGCATCGCATAGATGATTGCTGCCTTTAATCTTCTCAAGTCGTCCTTTGGAATGGATAGTTTACTAGCAATTTCATCTGCTTTAATAAAGCCGATACCTTCAATATCGTCGATTAACCGGTACGGATTTTCCTCTAGTTTTTCTAGAGTTAACATTTGATACTTGCTGAGTAATTTCATCGCGAGTTTTCCAGAAAGATTATAGCCATATAATGCAACTAAAATATGTTCATTGGTTTGGTTTTCAATGAGTTGTTGGTAAAACTTTTCGATTCGAATCGCTGAAAGTCCAACTTCCTTTAATACTTTTTTATCATTTAAAATCACTTTGATTGCGTCAGGACCGAAATGGTTGACAATTTTTTCAGCAGTTTTTTGTCCGATTCCATGAAAATAAGAGCTCGATAAATAAGACACTAATCCAGCTGCACTTTGCTCCTCACATTTTCTAAATGATTCAATTTTAAACTGATCTCCGTAGCTGTTATGCTTGACCCATGAGCCCATGAACTCATACATGATATCCTCACTAACGATTGGAAAATATCCAACAATGGTGATCAGTTCATCATGCTCATCAATAATTCGAGCAATCGAGTAGCTATTTTCTTCATTATGAAAAACATAGTTTTTTACTTTGCCAATAATGGTTTCCATAGCTTCTCCCTTTACGTTATAATTTACTTAAATTATACCATTAAATGCTTAAAAAAAAGGAACATGAGTTCCTTTTAACTATAAAGTCTAATCTTTTTATCCATATATGCTTCTTGAATAAAGCCAGAGCCTAAACAGACATCTCCTTGATAAAAGGCGCATACTTGGCCAGGAGTGATTGCACGAATTGTTTGAGGAAAGCTGACTAAAATAGTTTCTTCATTGATCCATTTGACTAAAACTTCATTATCCTTTTGACGATATCTAAATTTAGCGGTCATTTTCCCATCTAACTTTGGACCTCTCCAAATCACATCGGTAATTAAAGCTGAATCGCTATAAAGATGTGGATGATGAAAATCAGGTTCTACGAAAAGTGTATTGGTTTTTAAATCTTTTCCTACGACATACCAAGCTCCAAGTTCATCCTTAGAACCACCAATACCTAGACCTTTTCTCTGACCAATTGTATAGTTCATTAGCCCATGGTGGTCCTTGATATAGGTTCCATCTAGTTTTTTCATTTGACCTGGTTGTGCAGGTAGATAATTGGATAAAAATTGATTAAAATGCCGCTCTCCAATGAAGCATATTCCTGTTGAATCTTTTTTTGAGGCGGTAGCAAGTCCCTGTTCTAGGGCAATTTTTCTAACCTCTTTTTTATCGATATCTCCTATAGGAAACATAACGTTTTTTAATTGATCTTCTCTAAGCTGAGATAAAAAGTAGGTTTGATCCTTATTACCATCTAATGCTCTAAGAAGCTTTGGGTAATCTCCTGTTAAATCAATTCTTGCATAATGACCCATCGCGATATAATCTGGATCAAATCTTTTGGCATAATCAACAAATGCCTTGAATTTGATTTCGTTATTGCATAAAACATCTGGATTTGGTGTTCTATTTTTCTTGTATTCATCTAAGAAATAGGAGAATACACGGTCCCAATAATCCTCAATAAAATCAACCTTATGGAGTTTTATACCTAGTTTATCTGCGACTAACTGTGCATCCTGAAAATCTTTTTCTTGTTCGCATAGCTCATCATAGGTGGTTGGGTTACCCTTAAAGTCATGATTGGTAGCACTATCCCAATTACGCATAAAAACGGCCTCGACATCGTAGCCGTCTTTTAGAAGTAAATATGCAGCAACGCTGCTATCTACTCCTCCGCTTAATCCTATAATGACTTTCTTTTTTTTCATCGAATCACTTTCTTTTTACATCGCTAGGCATTCTATATTGACCTCTTGGTGATAGAGAAATACCTAAGATTTTTGGTCCTTCAGGTAACGTTTGACGCTTGAACTGCTGTGAATAAAAACGTTTGAAGAAACGAGTAACATAAAGGGTTGCTTCTTCTTTTGTAAACTTAAATGCATGTTGAATTAAAAAGACTATTTTTTCTTCATCTGCACCATGTTCTAAATGATGAAATAATATGAAATCATTCACATCATAACGTCCTATGGAAACTTCTGTATCTTGATTTTCTAAAAGCTCTGGTGAGATTGGAGCATTTAGTATTTTGATTAAGGTTTCTTTAACATTTTGGTATAAATGGTTTGCATGATATTCAATCAGTAATTGAACCCATGTCTTTGGGAGTCCAGCATTGACTGCATACATGCTCATTTGATCACCATTATAGGTCATCCAGCCTAGTGCAATTTCAGAAAGGTCTCCTGTGCCAAGGACAAATCCACCGTATTTATTTGCTAAATCCATCAAGACGAGTGTTCTCATTCTTGCTTGAGCATTTTCATAGGTTACATCTTTTTCGATGTGGGATATAGACTTCAAATGAAGATCTACAGATTTTGTTATTGGAATTTCTAATTTCGTGACATCAAGACCATCCATCAATTTAATAGCTGCTGATTTTGAATTCTTAGATGTTGCTTGAGCTGGCATTGTGACAGCAATAATGTCCTTTGTATCTCTTCCAAGCTTTTTCATTGCTTGATGGCTGACTAGAAGTGCCAATGCAGAGTCAAGTCCTCCAGAAATACCAATCACTATTTTATTTGAGGATTCAGGTAGAGATTCAAGACGTTTAATTAATGCGAATACCTGCAAATTATTTGCCAATTCAATTTCTTCTTCTAAATTATTTTCTGGTATAAAGGGTTTTTGCGAAACTTTATGCTCAAATTCAAAGGTTTTAGATTCCTCAAATTTAACTGGAACAAACTGATATTGATTTTGAATCATCATATGCATATCGCGATATGTTGAATCCTGTCTTTTTTGGTAATTAATTGCTGAAATATCAATATCTGCAGTTAATACTGAAGAATCCATCGAAAATGTAGAATCTTCTGCAACCATTGACCCTTGATTTGCTATTAGTTTGTGACCAGAAAAAACAACCTCTGAGCTCGATTCAAAATGTCCTGAGCTTGTATAAATATATGCTGCCATTTGTTTTCTAGAATGATCAAGAACTAAATTTCTTCGAACAGCAAGTTTACCAACTCTTTCAGGGGATGCTGAAAGGTTGAAAAACATGTTTGCTCCTGCTAGACTCATGTCATCAGATGGACTGTATGCTGCCCATAAATCCTGACAAACCTCAACTCCAACTCTTATATTTTGATCAGCATCTTCAAAGATCAGGTATCCAAAAGGAACCTGTTCTCCAAAAAGCTTAATATTTTTCATGGTTGTTTTGTATCCAGTATGAAACCATCTCTTCTCATAAAATTCATGATAATTGGGTAAATAATGCTTTGGAATAACACCAATCACCTTTTTTTGTTTGATAACCACTGCACAGTTATAAAGAATTCCATAAAGATCTAATGGTGCTCCGATAATAAAGATTCCTTTATAGGATGTTTCATCCATAATTTCCTTGAGTGCATTTTTTGCTTCACTAATGAATGCTTCCTGATAAAATAGATCACTTGCAGTATATCCAGTAATGGAAAGCTCAGGAAAAACGATAATGCTTGATTTCGTTTTTGCAAGAATTGAAAGAATTTCTTTCTTGTTATGCTGGATGTCACCTACACTGATTTTGGGTGTTGCCGCAGAGACTTTAATTAAACCGTACTTAAACATGATTGGGCTCCTCATAGAGATGATTTTTAAGAATATATTGGTAAACCTCAGGGGTCAAATGACCAGAATGCTTTTTTACACTTTTTCGGATATTCGATGATGAAATGTTTTCATTAAATTCATGGTAGGTGAATTGATGCTTAATATCCTTAAACATTAAATCAAACTCTTCTTTGGTAATAGAACCTTCTCTTGTCATCACAATAAAGGGGTAGGATTCAAGAAGCTCTTCGTAATTAATCCAAGTTCTGAAATCCTTTAATTGATCAGAACCGATAACGAAGTAAAGATCATCATGAATTTTATTAATTTCCTTTAAGCTTGCAAGAGTTCCTTTATATTCTCTTCTGGATTCTATATCTAGAACTGATACTCGATTTAATTTTTTGATTAGTAGTTCAAGCATCAGATATCTATGGTAGAATGGAGCGAGCTCGGGTTTCTTGTAGTCATCACCAACTGGAAGTAACAAAACCCGTGCACCTTTATAGGTAGACAATAGTTTTTTTACAATATTTAGATGTGCGATTGTCGGTGGATTAAATGATCCACCAAAGACTAAATGCATAGTATCACCAACTTTTATTATATCATTTTTTAAATGATATGAAACTAAGGGTCGTTGAAAAATAAATAAGTTAGCAAAAATATGCGATTATCCTTACATAATCGAAGGAATTGAGCGTTATTCTTTAAATCATTTATAAATATTGATATAATTATTATGTATATAAATACAAATTCCGGTTTCCCAAAGGAGAGCGAACCCATGGACTTAAAAGAACGTTATTATCACAAAATTAGAACAGATAAGATGCGCCTAACAAAGAGTAGAAAAGCAATGATCGAAATCTTAGAAAATCAGCATCTTACATTTAAAGAAATTCAAAAAGCATTAGCTGCTAGAGGCTTTTACAATGTCTCAACGATTTATAACAATCTAGAATTTCTTGTTGAACAAAGAATTGTTGTTGAAATCTATATCAATGATACAAAATATTATGATTTAGCAATGGGTAATCCAATGCATTCAGCGGATAGTCATATTCATATCATGAATAAGGACACCAATGAAATCACTGAGGTGAACAGTCCTGATATTTTTGACTTCCTGTCAAATCATCACGCATTCAAGCATTTAGATCTTGAATACATTCGAATTATTATTTCTGCACAAAACAAGAAAAAATAAAGCACATCATGTGCTTATTTTTTTTGTGAAATTAAGAAATGCTTTGCAGTTTCAACATTAGTAGCTAGTGGTATTCTATAGACATCGCTTAATCTAAAAAGTGCTGAAACATCTGGTTCATGTGGTTGTGCGGTTAGTGGGTCTCGAAAGAAAAAGACCATATCTATTTTTCCATTCGCAATCATCGATCCGATTTCCTGGTCTCCTCCAAGGGGACCAGATTTTTTTAAGCTTATTTTTAAGCCAGTATGCTCGACTAAGATTTTCCCGGTAGTCCCAGTTGCATATAGATCATGGAGCTTAAAAAAATCAACATGTTTTTTAATAAAATCAGTCAATTCTTCTTTTTTCTTGTCATGAGCAATCAGCGCAATTCTCATTTAATTATCTCCTTTTTAAAGCTCTAAGCTTTGCAGATTTACTTCTAGAATTCCGATTCATTTCCTCTTCTGAAGGATAAACTGGTTTTCTAGTAATCACCTCAAAGTTAGAGAGATCTTTATAAATAATTGGAAGATTTTTAGGTATATCTGTCGAACTTTCATCCTTAAAGAAGTGCTTAACAATGCGGTCTTCGAGGGAATGGAATGTAATAACTACAAGTCTTCCATCAGGATTCAACATCTCGACTGCATCCTCTAGAACAGTTTCTAAAACAGTGAGTTCATCATTGACTGCTATCCGAAGTGCTTGGAACACTCTTTTTGAGGAATGGCCTTTTTCTTTGTAATTTACAGAGTCACAAATCTTTACCAATTCCATGGTTGTTTTCAGTGGTCTTCGTTCGACGATACGCTTAGCTATCTTAAAGGAATTTTTTTCTTCACCGTATACGAAAAAGATACGAGCAAGCTCCGCTGCATCATAATTATTTAAGATAAATTCAGCGGTTAATTCCTGATGTTGATCCATACGCATGTCGAGTGAAGTATCCTTTAGGTATGTAAATCCTCTGGTTTCATCATCAATTTGAAATGAGGATAATCCTAAGTCCAAAAGCAGACCATCAATTTTATCAACACCCAACTCTTGAAGCTTTTGTTTTAGATGTTTGAAATTGCTTTTGATGATCTGATAATTCTTAAAATCCTTCAAGACTTCTTTTGCATATTGAATCGCAAACTCATCTTGGTCAAAGGCATATAAAAAACCATCCTTTAAATGCTCTAAGATAAGCTTTGAATGTCCTGCTCCACCTAGGGTGCCATCGACATAAATGCCATTGGGCTTTATATTTAAATACGAAATTGCTTCTTCTTTTAACACTGTTTCATGCTTCATATGATCACAATCCTTTTTCTACTCAAGTCTATTATATATTAAAATCTTTCTTTTTTATTTTCACTAAAGAAAAAGGTGCCTGTTGGCACCCTTCCTTAATCCTTCTTGGATTCCTTCTTGGTTAAAACCTGTTGTCCTTTGTAATAACCACTGTTTGGTGTAACACGGTGTGGTAATGTGAATTCACCAGTCTGTGGGCAAACAACTAATGCAGGAGCAGTAAGTTTGAAGTGAGTTCTTCTCTTTCTCTTTGCAGTTTTACCCGTTCTACGAAATGGAACAGCCATCTGTTCACCTCCTATTTTTTCACTATCTTATCTAAATCAGCAAATGCAGGATGCGGACTTTTCTCTTTTTCAAAGGAAGCATTGATTGCATCTGGATGATAGATGGTATAAGGTTTTTCGGATAAGATGTATCCGAATATTATGTCTTCAAGCTCCAAGGGATCCTCTAATGGAAAATCTGCGTCCATGGTGTTCCCAAAGATAATGACTTCATCGAAGCTCATTTCATAGGGGACTGGCTTTAATGTCTTAGAGCAAGCAAGCTCCATATTGACATCGACATGTAAATTGAGTGTTAACTCGTCATATTTAAAAAATATTTCCGCATGAATTTTCGCAGGTTCAATCGATATAACCTCTAAATTATCAATAATCATTTTGGAATAGTCAATGACAAGGTCGATTGAGGTTTTCTCTTTTAAATCATGGATTAAATATTTCATAATATCACCTCAACGAAAGTATTATACATAATAAATGATTAAAAGTCAACCAAATGAATGTATTTTAAAAAACCCCATTGGGGTTCTTAAAGTTTACGACTATTACGTACTTTGCTCTTTAAGATATCAAGTATTTTTTGTTCGTTTTCTGTGAGTAAAGTGTTTAATTCATATTCTGAATGAATGTGATGGTTTCTTAAATGGAAGGGAACAATCACTCCGTCTGCTAAGCCAACCTCTAGATCCAATGTAATGTATTTTGGGCGATCATTATTGTCATATTTGATGGATGTTTCCATGTGAACCACATCGAAATAATTAAATTCTCCCGCAACATCAAATCCAATATGACCATTTCTATGATCTACATTTGCTTGATGATAAAATAGGGAGTCAGATCCAAAGAATAAAACAGTTACAAGTGCCTGATCATATAAAAGTGTATAGGTTCCATCACTCTTCTTGTCTAATCTATAGGCTACTTTACCCTTGTGATCAAATGCATCAGGAACGGTGATTACAATTAAAGACTCGTAGTCAGTTTCTTTAATCGATGACAATTGGTGTGCACGATTAATTACATGTTTATAGTCTTCATGAAGCATGTCCTCATAGGAATCCTCTGCACGACCTGAAAATTTCTTAAAGTATTTAGAGGTGAATTTAGAACGGTTTTTTATTATTTTTGGCTTTTTCTCTTTAGGTGCTTTGATTTTTTCAGTCTTGACTTTCTTGCCTTTTGGCTCTTCGGTCACATCATCTTCAATAAAATCTTCATTATCGATAGATTGTTTCTTTTGCTTCTTTTCTTTCATAGCAATACCACCTTTCGCCTTCTACTCTATTTTAACAAATATTTAAAATACTAGTCAACATTTCGTACGCTTTTAGAACGTATTTATCAAATATTAAAGATATTTAGTGCTATTCTCCTAAAATGCCTTCAAATAAGAGATTTTGAAACTCATCAGTCTTCGCATCTAATATATAGTCTTCTATATTATTTTGGCTTAATACCTGAGTAATACTTGGTTTATCATAGGGTAAATCGATGAATTTTTCTTCAAATTCCAAAAGTTGCTTTTTATCAAAAAAATCCCCTTGAATCGCTAGGTTTCTAATCACACCTTCTGCTAAATCAAGCTTAATTTCAAAGAGTCCGCCTGAAATTCTTTTCTTAAGTATTTTTGTATAGGCTGGCTGCTTTTTATAGATCCATGCTTTGGATTCGTATTTCTTCGACATCTCATGAATTTCTTTTATTTCTTCTTCATTTAATACATAGGTTTGATAGGTTAAGGTATTTTCAAAATGCTTAATGAGCTGTTCTTGAGTGAGCCCCTTTAAATAGGGTTTTAAATTGGTCACTCTAGATCTTACCGAATCAATACCCTTTGAGACAAGCTTTTCATCACTTGGAGAAATAGCTCTTACCATTGTCTCAAGATCACAATCGTATAAAAATGTTCCATGCATAAGCATTCCATGTTTATTTTGCAAAAATGCGTTTCCAGAAATTTTTTTCCCTTCAAATAAAAGATCGTTTCTACCTGAAAATTCAATATTGATATTCAATAACTTCATAGAATCAATAATTTTAGATAAATAGGTTTTGAATGTAAATTCTTTATTGGTTCTTTTGGTTACAATCGAAAACATCGTGTTTCTATGGTCTGCATAAACACAACCACCCCCAGTGGGTCGACGGTAAACATCTATCTTATTTTCTTTTAAGAATGGAAGATTAACTTCGTTTTCAATCACTTGATTTTTCCCAATTACGACACCATGAATTTCCCATGTAAAAAAATATGTTTCATCATTTTTTAACAATTTCGTTAAAACATATTCCTCCAATGCAAAGTAGAAATATGGTTTTAGGTTTCCTTCATTATTATGTCTTATTAAAATCATAAACATCCTCCAAAAAGGTAATTTTCTAAATTTATTATAACACGTTAACTCTAGATTATGAAAGATGGTGACTTTTATATAACAAATAAATAAAAAAATTAGAATATGCTATTTCAAAAGTAAGCAAAATAGAAAAAATAAAGTAATAGTGTTATAATGAAAATAAATAAGGGAGGTTTATTATGCTATTATTTCTCAAGCTTTATGTAATTTCATTTGTTATTTTTTTTGCTATCGATCTGCTATGGTTAGGTATTATCGCTAAAAATGTATATCAAAGATATATCGGGGAATTATTAAAGCCTGACGTCAATTGGGTCGCAGCTATTTTATTCTATCTTTTATTTATTGGTGGCTTAGTTATTTTTGTTTTAATGCCTGCTGTGGATGCAGGGTCATGGGTTAAAGCTCTTCTACTTGGAGCGCTCTTTGGTTTTATTACCTATGCAACCTATGATTTAACCAATCTTGCTACATTAAAGGGCTGGCCAATACAGATTACAATCATCGATTTAATATGGGGAACATTCCTCGGTGCATCAACATCTACATTATCTTATTTAGCTTACAAACTCATATTTTAAAGGGGAAATTAAAATGACAACACTTGTCTTAACAAATGAATTAATCTACAAATCATTTATTATCGGAGCAAAGAATGTGATTCAAGAAAAGAACAGTTTAAATGCAATCAATGTGTTTCCTGTTCCAGATGGAGATACTGGAAGTAATCTTGCATCGATGATGACTAGTATTTTAGAGCGGTCTGTATTGGGTAAAAATAGTGAAGAGACCATTTTATCGATTGCTGACGCAGCAATCGTTGGAGCTAGAGGAAATTCTGGAATTATATTTGCGCAATATATTCACGGGTTCTCTAAGGGTGTTAAAGGGGATTCACTGGATACCAATTTATTCGCTGAAAATGCGATTACTGCAGCCGATTACGCATATCAATCGATTTCAGTTCCTGTTGAGGGAACAATGATTACGGTCATGCGCACATGGGCGAATGCTTTAAAGGAGTTTAAGAAATCCGCCGTTAACTTTCTAGATTTACTCAACCACGCCTTTGATAAAGCAAAAGAGGAGCTTGCAAAGACTCCTGAAAAACTTGCTGTTTTAAAGGAAAATAAAGTCGTTGATGCTGGTGCGAAGGGTTTCGTTCATTTCATCGAAGGCTTTTCAAAGGCCTTGAAGGGTGAGGATGTCGATATTCATGTTGAAACAGAAAAGATTAATGAACTTCATGTAGAACACCTAGAGGATTCTCAACATCGTTATTGCACTGAAGCACTACTTAGAGGAACGAATCTTGATTTAAATTTAATGAAAAATGAACTTCAAAAGCATGGAGACTCACTCGTTGTTGCAGGAAGTGAAAGAACTGCAAGAATTCATATCCATACCGATCATCCAGATGAAGTCTTTGCACTTCTTGCCAGTATGTCTAAAATTAGTGATCAAAAGGTAGACGATATGAAACGTCAGTTTGAGGCAGCAAACCATAAGAAATATAAGATTGCTGTTGTAACTGACTCGATTGCCGATCTTCCTGAAGAGTTTATTGATAACTATCAAATTCATCAATTCCCAATAAGTCTATTAATCAATAATACAACCTATTATGATAAAATCACCATCAAGAGTGAACGCTTTTATGAAATGATGGATTCACTTAAGGTTTATCCAACATCAAGTCAACCCAATGCGAAAAGCCTAGAAAACTTCTTCTCATTCCTAACGACATATTATGAAGAAATTATCGTTTTAACAGTGTCTAAGGAAATGAGTGGCACCTATCAAGCATTTGTTGAGGCGGCAGCTAAATTTAATGATTCTAAGATTCATGTAATCAATACGAAACAGAATTCTGGTGCTGAGGGCTTATTGGTCTACAAGACTGCACAAATGATTGAACAGGGTAAATCCTATGAAGATGTTATTTCTGAAGTTGAAAAATTAAGAGAACAAACTAAGATTTTAGTAAGTGTAAAGACTTTGAAGTATATGGTTCGTTCAGGTAGAGTTTCTAAGGTGACTGGTATTGCAGGAAAAATTATGAACCTAAAGCCTGTAATCTCAATTGATTCTGATGGAAAAGGTATTATTTTTGTTAAGGGTTTAAGCATTAAATCCAGCAATAAGAAAATATACAATCATGTCAAGGAAGTAGTAGAAACCTATGGAATTGAAGATTATGCAATTGTGCATGCTAATGCACCAAAAAGAGTTAAGGAATATGAAGATCTATATACTCAACTGATTGGGAAAAAACCGCTCTATGTGATGGATATATCAACCGTTGTAGCAATGAATGCTGGTATTGGTACAGTTGCGATTGCATACATCAGAAATGGAGATAAAAAGTAATGTTATTTTTAGTCAATGCCCTAGCATTGTTCATATTTTTCAATCTATTCTTTGTCATTGCTCAGCTAAAGAAGAATAATGGAATTGCAGATATGGCTTGGGGTTTAGGATTTATAGTGGTTGCGATCACTTCGTTGATTTATCAAGGAGATTATTCAATTCAAGCAATCGCTGTTACTGCTTTAGTCTTATTATGGGGTCTTCGTCTCTTCTTCTACATTGGTCTTAGAAACTGGTCAAAACCAGAGGACTTTAGATATGTTGAAATGAGAAAGAAATGGAAGACAAACGTTAAAATTAAGGCGTACTTTATCGTATTTATGCTTCAAATGTCGTTTTTATATGTCATTTCACTTCCAATTCAACTCGTGAATTTAGTTAGAGTCGATATCGATATGACAGGCTATGTAATTGTATTGGTAGGTGTCATTTTATGGCTTATTGGCTTCTATTTTGAGGCGGTTGGCGATCAACAACTCAAAAATTTCAAGAAAAACCCTGAAAACAAGGGTAAGATTCTAAGCACTGGCTTATGGAAATATACAAGACATCCAAACTACTTTGGGGAGGCTTTGATGTGGTGGGCTGTATGGGTTGTCTCGATGTCTTCACTATCTTTGATTCCACTCTATGGAATCGTTGGACCCATATTTATCACTTATTTATTACTGTTTGTCTCTGGTGTACCATTACTAGAAAAGAAATATAAGAATAATGAAGCTTTTCAAGCCTATGCGAAAAAAACTTCCATATTCTTTCCGCTTCCACCTAAAAAATAGTCATTATAATCAAACAAAAAACCAGAAATTTTCTGGTTTTTTTTATTTTAACGCGTCGTTTTTTCATGGAAAATTACACCTCTGTCTTTTGCCTTATAAGGCCATTGTA
>JAUSOA010000044.1 GCA_030656435.1 Acholeplasmataceae bacterium
AACAATCCGAATTATCCAATCGGCGATTGTATTTAGTTTTTGCATCAACATTCTTTCGGTCTTCATCAAAACCTCTACCTTCTACTATCCAACAATACCTGTTCTTTCAATCGATTCAACAAATGATTTTTGTACAAATAAATACATAATTAATAATGGTAACATCATGAGTAATGCAGATACATTAGAAATCAGTGCTAGGAATACTGGATTTGCCCAAACATCCTGACCGATTAGGTTTAATGCTCCTGTGTAGAACAAGGATGCATACATACCTTCTGCTGCATTAATCAAACGCATCGTAAGAAGCGGGAATGCTGCAGTGCTAACCTCGAAAATCTTTACGTAATAAGCATCATTCCATTGCCAAACAAATGCGAACAATCCTACTGTAACAATCGCACCTCGTGCGTTTGGTAGCATAATATTCCAAAATGTTCTAAATACACTAGCTCCATCCACGATTGCAGACTCTTCTAACTCCTTAGGAAGTCCTCTAAAGAAGCTTCTAAAGATGTAGATAAATATACCAGATCGAATTCCCATGCCAAGTGCACTCATTAAATAGATGGATCCTTCCTTACCAAGTAAGCCCAAACCTCTAAAATAGAAATACTGGGCAAGTGATAATGCTTGCGGTGGAACAATAATTGTTAGGATAACGAATATAAATAGAATGTCACTACCCTTAAACTTTAATCTAGAGAATGCATATCCTGCGAGTGCAGTCGAGGCAATCTGAAGAATCATTGAAATAAAACTTAGTTTTGCAGTATTGATTAAAGCATTTTTATAATCTAGGACCATTGCTGCAATTTTTATATTCATCAGTGACCAATTTTCAGGAATCCAAATAACAGCTGGGTTATTGACATCCTGTGGTGCACGCAGTGCCTGTAAAATCTGCTGAATGGTTGGAAATAGAATAACAAAGCATAAGCCTGCAAGCAATATAGTTCTAATGAGCGTACCTGCAAAGCTTTGAATCTTTCTATTTCTTCTCATATTGACTCTTGGATCGCTAAAGAAATGAACAATCTTTTGAATCTCTGCCTTAAAGTAATTCACAATTTTAGTTTTCATAGTGAGACTCTCCAATCTTGAAGATTTTGGCTAGTCCACCAATGATTAATAACAATACGATAATCGTTGCTACATAAATCCACGCCATTGCCGATGCTAATCCCCATCGCTGAATATTGAGTTCATCACTAATGATTCCAGATACTGATGAGGTTAGGAATGTGTCTACAAGGGCAAATACTGTGACTGTGATGATGTGAGGTGTCACATTGGGTAATGTAATTAACCAAAACATTTCATATGCAGTCGCGCCTTCTATTTTAGCAGCTTCGTATAAGTGTCTTGGTATAGACTGTATACTTGCTAAAAAGAGTAGGATTGGAACACCAGCAAGCGCTAGGATGTCATAAATTCGATCAATTAAACCGGTTATAAATGAAATTAGGAATGGTGCTAATCCGGTTTGTAATAGATAAAATTCTAAATCAAAGATTGTTCCAATTCCTTGTTGTTCTAAAATTCGATTAATCGCATCTCCACTACCTAGTGCTGTAGCAACAGCTGCAGAGTTTAGGATAACTGGAACAAAGAAGATTGCACGAACAATCGCACGGCCCTTAAATTTCATATTGAGCATCACGGCGATAAACAAGCTGAAAATGAGAAGAACTGGTAGGTTAATGACAACATCAAATGTTGTTGTTAGTAATTCAACCTTAAAACTCGATATCGAAGTAACATGTGTGTTGAGTGCAAATATGTAATTATCAAAGCCGATAAATTCCTCTAAAATCTGTCCAGATTGTGGTGTTAATTTAAAGAAGCTATATCTAAATGAACGAATCAGTGGAATTAAAAATAGAAATGCAAGTCCAAACATCCAAGGGAGTAGAAAGATAATACTCATAATCAACTTTTCAGTTTTATAAGTTGTCATTCTCTTTTTTGTTTCCGGGGTTTTTTCTTCTAGGTTGACTACTACTTTATTTTCGTCCATATTATACCCCCTCCAAAATGAGATAGTTCATGCCCGAAACGACTTGACCTTCTACTGTCACATTTGAAAGATTATAGTTGATTACTATACGCAAGCCACTTGAATAGGTAACTTCATAAACGTTATTTGATAATCTTTCATGGGAAACAAGATACCCCTGGTGTATCCCGATTTGATTCATTTCAGTAACCTGAGCATTAATGAGTGGTAACCAATTGACATAATGCGTTGACATGTAATGGTTATACTCTGTATTGAGTAGCTCTTGAGATGAATCATAGGTTAGTGTGTATTTAACATTAGACCCAGTCTCTAGTAATTTTAAAAATTGGTATTGAATGCTACGATCACTAGATAGATTGATGCTCTCACTTGAATAATCTACTATACCTGATAAAACAAGTTGAAGTAGTGGTATTTGGTAATCAAGGATAGCATAAAGCGTTGTTTCAGTAGGTAAGTCGATAATGTAATCTGTATAAGGAATAGCATATCCAAGTGGGCTTGTCATCATGACGTTATAATTAATTCGCTCAAAAAGTTCTTTTTGGATACGAAATGCATCCTGCTT
>JAUSOA010000046.1 GCA_030656435.1 Acholeplasmataceae bacterium
TCCATTTAGGATTTGATGGAAATGATGCTCCAGACATTATCCATTTAGGATTTGATGGAAATGATGCACCAGATATCATTCACCTTTAATACCACAAAACAAAGTTGAATATTATCAATCAGACTTCGCAAATACAAATCAATTATATCATATCGATAGATTTGTTTTAAGAAGTAACTGAGAAATTATTGCGAAAGTATTTCATAGGCAAGAAAGTGCTTTAGCAATATTAAAAATTGAATCTAGAAAAGATTTCATTCGCCAATTCGTGAAAAACTTAAAGATGTTGGAGTTGCTCAAATGACATATGTAATTATGATCTGGATGATAACCATCTTATTAACCATATGGTTACTCTCACGAGTAAATCAAACAAATAAATATCTTGAGAGATTTCATGAAATGAGTATAGAAAAAAATAATATTCATGACTTTATCAAAAATAGATTGTGCGTAGCAACTATTGTCATAATCGTCATGTGGTGGATTTCATTTATATTGCTCGAATCTTATAAGTTGAATTATATTCATTATACAACACAATACAACTATCAGATAATAGCGTTCATATTTCTTTCACCAGTTATATTTTATATTCAATGGAAGAGAAAAAAATCAATTAAAGAAAAATACAATGCTTGTATGATTAATTGTGATTTAAGAATGGAGTTTGCTATAGCATTATTAACAAGTATTATCTATGCTCAAATACTATCATTTGCAATTGAATCTACAATGACATACTTAGCTTAAATTATAGATATGTTGGATCATTAGTCAATCATAATGCATAATTTATTAGCCTGAAAGGATATGATCATCAATGAAAAACATTATTAAATTTATTTTAATCATCGGAGTGTTTTTAGCCATCTATATACTTGGTGGAAGACTCGTCGATGCAATCATGCCTAACCATGATTCCACACACAATTCGTCTTTGCTACTCCTTTATGGAGGAATGACTGGTTATATACTTTTCATTGTGTTTGTTGTTGTTCTTCAAGAAGAGGGATTCAGCAAGCTCAGTGTGTATAGACCTAAAACAAGCAAATTAATGCACTTTATTTATATTCTAGTTGCAGTAAGTTTTGTTATGTACGCTTTTGTAAGTTTTAACTTACAGTTTTCAATTCTCATGGCACTCCTTTTCATGCTGATTACAGCAGCTCTTGACATGGTTCGCGACAAACTATTTCAAGAGACACAAGGGAACCCTCTCCACCCGAAACGTATCATTTAATAAAAAACTGCACGACTCCCTTAGAGTAAAAGGGGTTGCCTCTCCCTTTTACTCTTTTTTTGCTGCAGCAAGACAAGAATTTTGTATTTTATATATTTTGGATGTATGATAAAAATATAAGGAGATGATATCATGTCAATAAAAGAAATTATCAAAGGTAGAGTTAGTAACTCTAAGTTTATAAATAGTAAAATAGAAGTTAAGGAGATTATTGGACTTCTTGATGATGCTGTATATGCACCGAATCATAAAATGCGAGAGCCATGGAGATTTATCATACTTGAAGGTGAAGGAAAACTAAATTTCATAAAAAAATATTTGAATGAAACGAAGAGTGAAGAGAAAGAAGAATCCAAAAAAATAATAGAAAAGGTATTCAATGCTCCAATGGTTGTAGCCTTTATTATGCCAAGAAATGTCAATTTCGCCGATGAATTAGAAGATCTACAAGCAATCTCTGCAGTAATTCAAAACTTTCTTCTTTTATTAGAAGAAAAGGAATATGGTAGTTTTTGGAAAACTCCAAAATATATTGAATCCGATCTTTTTAAAGAAGTTTTGGGTCTGAACACAAATGAGATAATTGCGGGACTTGTTATGGTTGGAAAAGTTGAAATTAAAAATCAACCTAAGCCAAGAAAAAAAGCAAGCGATATTACAACGATTTATTCTTAATACTAATATTATCAAAAAAAAGTAGACATATCAAAAAATGTCTACTTTTTTAAGTTTTTATTTTAGAAAAAAATAACTATAATTCGACGAAAATTTTCCCATCTAGAACTTCAGTTCTAAATATTTTGGCTTTTTTTGTTGGCATTTTAACAAAGCCAACATGAGCTTTTTCTATAACATTACCAGTTTTTAAATCAAACTTCGCTCCATGCAATCTACATTTCACCTCGGTATTTTCAATAGCACCCTTCGAAAGTGAACCTCCCAAATGTGTGCACTTGTCTTGAATAGCGTAAACTTTATCTGCCAATAAAGCTAACATGATAGGTGTCTCTTCAATGATTACCTTTTTCTTAAATTCTAATACTAAATCATTATAATCTAAAGCGTAGTGTAGCATTTGAAACCTCCATTTGTTCTATATAACTATTATAGTCCTTTTAGATTCAACTGTAAGTTATCATGCACTTATTTTAGCTTGTAATGTCTAGTTGCTTCAACAGCGATTTTCCAGCCATGTATATTTTTCTTTCTTGTTTCTTCGTCCATCCAAGGATGAAAAGCTTTCTCTAATTTCCAAGAAGATTTAATTTCATCAATTGATTTCCAATATTTTGTTGCTAATCCTGCAAAATAGGCAGCACCTAAAGCTGTCGTTTCTTGAATCACTGGTCTTTCGACACTAAGATTTAAGATGTTAGACTGAAATTGCATCAAAAAATCGTTTACCGTTGCACCACCATCCACCTTAAATTCTTGAATAGGCAAATTGGTATCTTCCTCCATAGCTCGTAAAACTTCCATAGACTGATAGCAAATGGATTCTAAAACTGCTCTTGTTATATGTTCTTTTGTAGTTCCACGCGTTAAACCAAACATAGCCCCTCTAGCATCAGAGTCCCAATAAGGTGTACCAAGTCCTACGAAAGCTGGAACAATGTAAACACCTTCATTAGACTCTAATGATTCTGCAAGCTTTTGAGTTTCAGATGCTGAAGAAATAAGTTTAATACCATCTCGAAGCCATTGAACAGATGAACCACCTACAAATACACTACCCTCTAGTGCATAAGTGATTTTGTTGTCAAGACCCCACGCAATCGTTGTTAATAAGCCATGTTTCGAGTGAATAGGCTCTGCACCTGTATTCATTAACATAAAGCATCCCGTACCATAAGTATTTTTTACCATGCCCTTTTCAAAACAAGCTTGGCCAAATAATGCAGCCTGCTGATCTCCAGCAATGCCACTAATTGGAACAGACTCACCAAAAAAGTGGTAGGGAATAGTATATCCATAAACTTCAGAAGAAGATTTAACTTCAGGAAGTAAAGACATTGGAACTTCAAGAATTTCGCATAGTTCTTCATCCCATTTTAAATCATGGATGTTAAATAGTAAGGTACGGCTTGCATTCGTGTAGTCAGTAATATGCTTATTTCCAGTTAATTTATACAATATCCAGGTATCAATCGTGCCAAAGCATAGTTCACCAGATTCAGCTCTTTCTCTTGCACCTGGAACATGATCAAGAATCCATTTAATTTTCGTACCTGAAAAGTATGCATCTATTAATAAACCTGTTTTTTTATTGAATAAGTCAGAATATCCCTTTTCTTTTAAGTCATTACAGATATCAACACTTTGTCTAGATTGCCAAACAATAGCATTATAGATAGGGTCTCCAGTTTTTTTGTCCCAAATCACTGTTGTTTCTCTTTGGTTGGTAATTCCAATCGCATGAATATCTTTCGCCTTGATTTTTGCTTCCAAAAGAGATCTCGCCATCACTGTTAAAACACTAACCCATATTTCATGAGGATTATGTTCAACCCAACCTGGATTCGGATAAATTTGATTAATTTCTTCATTTGCCTTTCCGATGATATTGCTATCATGGTCGAAGATTATAGCTCTCGTGCTTGTTGTTCCTTGATCAATTGACATGATATATTTTTTCATAATGGTTCTCCTAGTTTAGACTTCAATTAATAGTGATTTGGTTGCAACGATATCTACTTTTGTATCTAAGATATTCTTGATGATTACATCTCCTATTTTAACATCTTTGGAGACGATAACTTCATCTATTTCTAAAAGAGCTTTAAAAAGAAGCTTTTTTGGAATTGGTTGACTTGTTTTTACAGGTAATCTGGGATGTGACCTGCATATAGTCCTAACTGTTGTGGTTAACATTCTCTTAGGATTTTCCATTTCAATTAAAGCATAACCTTCACCCTTTGGACAGCGATTTCCTGAAACACTTAGATTATCATCAATAACAAGATGACACCCCACTGGACAAACAATACAAGTCATTTTTTTCATAGCAACTCCTCCAATTCAATGGATATCTCATCTTTCGATACAAAGTCTGCTGGTTTTATCAACATTTTCTCCATCTCAGCAGGTGCGATATACTTAGCCTTTTTTGTTTGAATTACTTTTCCATTTTGAATTATTTTGAACACACCTTTTTCCATTTTTTCTGTCACTCTAAAAGATAGCTCAAAGGGTTCATCTAAATGATTGAAATCAATTTTGTGAGGTACAGTGTATCGAATCCTATTGCCTAGTATAATTTGTTTTTCATCTTTTTCGCTATGATTACCTTGTTGACAGTATAATTTAGCCTTCAATCCAACAAGTTCGCTTTCCTTCGTAACCCAATCAACTAAATCATGAACGTGAAGTGCATTTCCACAAACATAAAGGCCATCAATATTCGTTTGATAATGTTGGTTGACAACAGCACTCTTGGTAACCTTACTTGTTTCAATGACTAAAGATTCGAATAATGCAATATCAGGAATTAAACCGACGGATAATAAGAGCGTATCAACCTTAAATACCTTTTCAGAACCAATAATTGGTTTGAAGTCTTTGTCTACCTCGGATATTGTTATTTCTTCTAGTTGATCTTTACCCTTAATATCGGTTACTGTATGTGAAAGAAATAAAGGGATATCAAAGTCCTCTAAGCATTGTGCTATATTTCTCGTAAGTCCATTTGAATAAGGCATAATTTCTGCGACCCCATGAACCTTAGCACCCTCTAATGTCATGCGTCTTGCCATGATTAATCCAATATCACCACTACCCAAAATGAATATATCTTTTCCAACCAAATAACCATCGATATTCAAATAGCGTTGTGCGCTTCCCGCAGGCATGATTCCCTTTGGTCTTTCACCAGGAATCAAAACTGCCCCTCTAGTTCTTTCAAAGCATCCACTTGAAAGAATGACAGCCTTTGCTTCAATATATGAAAATCCTTTTTCTAGACTTGAAACTGAAATTAGAAAATTTTTGGATTTAGCAATATCGATAACGGTTGTATGTAGTAATACTTTAATATTCTTATTTTCCAAAGCTTCAATAAATCTTGATGCATATTCTGGACCTGTTAATTCTTCATGAAAAAACTCGAGACCGAATCCTGTATGAATACATTGATTTAGGATTCCACCTAATTCTTTTTCTCTTTCGATAATTAATATATTCAAATTAGAATCTGATGCTTGAATTGCAGCAGAAAGTCCTGCTGCACCACCACCAATAACAGCTATATCTACTTTCATGACTTCACCTTCGTTTCCTTGACCAATATAGGTGTATTTTTTGCGTAATAGTTTATTTCACTGAGTGGCTTCTTTGTCTCTCTAGCAATAATTTTTAAAACGAGTCCTTCACAGTATCCACCCTGACAAAGACCACTACCCGCGCGCGCGCGTTTCTTTATT
>JAUSOA010000138.1 GCA_030656435.1 Acholeplasmataceae bacterium
GTAATCTCCCATGGCACATTTTTACATGGGGCGAAGTTGATGCAGTAGAGGGACTTGAAGCTTTAAATCTTCTAAATAATATAGATTTGAATGCAGTTATAACGTTTAGCGGATTTCCAAATGATTTCTCAAAGATTAAAATGATCAAATCAAGGAGAGAGTTAAATGAGTTATTACAAAACATTGATGATGTATATATTACTGCTCTTGATTTTTCATGGACCTTCGTTAAAACGCATGAAGATTATATAGGACCTTATTTTAAATTCAGAGACAGATAATAAAACTCATACGTTTTTAACAGTTATCTCCCTTATGTCATTTTGACAGGGATGCGTAAAATCCATCAGGGGTGCGTAAATTTTTCTAGGGGTGCGTAAAATCCTATGAAGGGTGCGTAAAATTAGGACAAGGGTGCGTAATTGTATTAAAATAGGTAATGCAACCCATTTTACAAGCATAGGTTTGATACGATGATATCAAGCCTTTTTTAATTTGCAGAAAGAAAGATATTCCCTTATCACCTAATTTTCATGTGTTCTATTAAAGCATGTTAGAGAACACATCTAGGAATTATTATTTTCAATGTTCAGATTTTAATCGAATTTCTATCTTTTTAAGGTTTCCATCATTAATATTATTTATAGCAATAAAAGGACAATTAAAAAAAATAGAACTAGAAAGAAAACGATTAGTCGTATTTGAATGACAGGATATAAAAATTGTAGATTGATATGTTTTTCAATAACATTCGCTAAATTGAATTAGCAAGTAAATGCGTTATGTATGAAATATGTGTCAAATAAGATATAATGGTGTTGTATAAGTTACTAGAGCATGTGGATTCAAGTAGGTTAGTCATGAGAAAAAGAAAATCCAAGATGTTAAAGAAAGAGGTAAATTATGAGCACAATCATTATGAAAGATGGCACAAAAATTTATTATAAGGATTGGGGGAAAGGTCAACCAGTGGTGTTTAGTCACGGCTGGCCACTCAATTCGGACAGCTGGGAAGCACAGATGTTGTTTCTCGCAGCTGAAGGATATCGTTGTATAGCACATGATCGCCGTGGACACGGTCGTTCAAGCCAGCCCTGGAATGGAAACAATATGGATACTTATGCAGATGATTTATCACAGCTTATTGAAACGCTTGATCTCAAGGACGCTGTACTGATTGGTTTTTCAGCAGGTGGTGGCGAAGTTACCCGTTATATTGGTCGCTATGGTACAAAACGTCTAGCAAAAGTTGCTTTGATAGCAGCAGTTCCACCTCTGATGCTAAAAACATCAGACAATCCGGATGGTTTACCAATGGAAGAATTCAATAAAATCCGTATCGGCTCTCTTAAGGACCGTTCGCAGCTTTATAAAGATATTGCAGCCGGACCATTTTTTGGAGCCAACAGAAAAGGCTCTAAGGTCACTCAAGGTATGATTGATTCTTTTTGGCTTCAAGGAATGACTGCTGGACACAAAAACACTTATGACTGCATACAAGCATTTTCTGAAACTGATTTTACCAATGACCTGAAAAAATTCGACATACCAACCCTAATTATTCATGGTGATGATGACCAGATTGTTCCAATCGGTGCTTCAGCACTCTCATCAAAAAAAATAGTCAAGAACGCAATTTTAAAAATTTATAAAGGGGCTTCTCATGGACTCGCTTACACAAATCAAGATCAACTTAACTCTGATCTGCTCGATTTCCTGAAGCTTTGATGCGTTTCACATAAAAAATTACATAGTGAAGAAAAAATAAAGCACTTTCGGTATTAAATAATTACTAAGGGTGTGTAATTGTATAAATTGTTTCAAAATTGGTAGTTATAATCACATAAGAAGCATAGGTTTGATATTTTTATATCAAGCCTTTTTTCGCAATAAAAAAAGATTTCCAACTGATCAACCAAACTATATTTCTGCAAGGGTTTAAGTTATTACTTTTTCAATCAATGTATCCTCCTTTATCAATAATTTAACATTTAGGTGGTTATTGAAAAAAAGCACAAATCGATGTTGATTATTTTTCAAATATATACTGTAGTATAGACATTGTTTACATTATACTATTATAATAATATAAAAGAATTCATACTGTTAAGGGGCGGGGTTTAATATCGAATATACAATAAAACTTAGTAGGAGAAGATCACCATGTAGATTTTAGGATATACAAAACAAATTTATCTATTGTCATACTTGTACTTCATATTGCTTAAGATCGATTTGGCAACATACCAAATCAGACGATTTGATTAGTAAATGTCTCAAATTAGCTATTCTCTATGATTTACTAGTCATTATCTACATGATCTGTATTAAATAATTAGGAACCCTATGGAAGAATTCACTATATCTTATCAGGTTACTGATTATAAACGCCATTATCTATTTTTTACTATTCAGCAACAAGTTAAAACATCAATAAATATATTTAAAAAAGAATGAAAGATTTCCATAGTTTTGGAAGCCCAATAATTATTTCTATTTATGATTTGGATGAGGTGATAAAAAATGAGGAAAACAAGATTAGTATTGCTGATGATTCTCATAGCAATAGTATTAACAGCATGTGATTTTGATGAAAAATCATTTCAAGTACTAGGTGATGGAACTCGTGAAATTCCAAGTGAAGTCACGAGGGATTTTACCTTACCAACAGGATATTATGCCGATTTTATTTGGACTTCTAACCGCGAAGACGTTATTCGTATTGAAGGAAGTGAGGCAATTGTCATTCAACACGATGAAGATGTGGATGTGACTATTACAGCAACCGTTAATAGAACATATAGAAGTTTTGTAATTAAGGTACTAAAAATTGGATCTGCACCAGCATTGTTTGAGCGTGCACAAGAAGTAAAAAACAACTTTATGTTTTTCACTACGATAGAGTTTCCATTTATCCTTAATACAACAGAAAATGATGTTTTGATCGATTATTACGGTACTAAAGATTGGCGAAATGATTACAAACTTCTCAAGACTACCGACGGTTCAACTTGGTTTGTCCCAAGTAAAGATGTGCCAAGAGGAACAAGTTCTGATATAAGTATTAGTTTCGGTGGCCTAAATGGCAATGATGAATTCATATATGTTGGACAATCGTGCCGTTATAGTTTTACATTAAATGTTGACAACACCAATCCTCTTCAACATTTATTTAACATATTCAATTCGCTTGTTTTAGAGTTTGAAGGGGAGGATTATCCCTTTCGTATTTCACAAAGTTTTGGGTTACCGAAAACCTCAGTTTTAGATAATAATGCCCACACAGAGTGGTCTTCAGAGAATGAAGACGTTCTTGAGATCAGCATCGATGGTAGCCAAGCAATCGTTAAAAATCCAATTTATACAACTAAGTTTAATTTGATAGTTTCGATTACAGTTGAATCAACTTCAATCGATGTTATCTATCCAGTAATCATCATTCCCAAATCTTAATTATCTTTTGAGTAACTCATTTCATCTAAAGTCGGTAACGATTTGTGATGGTATTTAAGAGATTAAACAAAAGATTATTTGAGACAAAACAAAATAAATAACTAATGATTTATACTGATTAAGTATAATATTGCGAGATATATTGTTTTAATGAGGTTATTTCATATGAAGAATTCTATGTTTATATTTTTGTTTACATTATCATTAGTTATGCTACTGATTTTTTCTTTGTGTTCTAGTTATGAATACAAGGGAAAAGACATTTTAGCCATTGAATATATAAAAGTTAACTACAATGGTGGATATACTAAAGTGACAAAGATTGAGTTGGTCAATTGTCAAGTGCTTAGTAAAGAATATCTTCCAACTGATGAGGTTATAGATGAGTTTTCAATTGATAACAACTTTCAAGAAGATTCAATTGATTTATTTCTGAATCAAATTGGAGAAGCTGGAATATTTGATCTTAAAGCACATTATCAATCACCTGGTGGAATAATAGATGGTGGTGGATGGACTTTAACAATTTACTATGCTGATGGTACGAGTAAAATATCAGCAGGAGAAAACAATTACCCAGTTACTGTATTTAAAAAGGCTGATTATGCTTTCTATAATTTATATGGTGATGACTTATTCGGAACAATACCAAGCTCGTATATGAATCCACCTTCGATTGATATAGCATTTATTTATTCAATAGATAACAATCATTATAGTCAAGGATATAGTGGCTTATCTGCAATTAATTATAATTGGAACAAATCTATTGTTGATAATGTAGATGTGATCGAGTATGCTAATCAACACCAAATACATGAATTTGATTCATCATATGATTATAAATTTGTACTTTGGACAGCCAATTATGAGTATAAATTTTCAAAAATGATCATAACTTCTTATGATTTGAGTGGAAATAACGAAAAAGAAATTGAGAGCTCAGGCTGGTTTAAACAAAAAGAATACAATCTTGAGTTCAATAGAGTATATGTTATCAAAATAACATTTGCATATGGGACTTGTGAATTTGTCTTTTCAACAATTACCACTTAAAACATTAGCTTGTTGTAAAATAAATAACTTCTTAAAATGTCTTTAATCGTGCAGTTATGAAAAATTACTGTTCGATGAGAATAAGTTTGTCTATAGACGTTAAAATATATTTATATTCAAAAAACGAAAGAGTCTCAAAAATAGAGTAACAAACTTGATTATACGAGACATTTCTAAGCTGTTCGAGATCAATCACATTAGCAATAAATATTAAACTTTAATTAAGGGGGACAAAGTGAAGAAAATACTGAGTAAAATAATTTTTATGGTATTTGTAATAAGTTTGTTTGGATGTTTATCGAATGAAAAGTCATATATAGAGGAGGCATTAGAAATAATAAATCTTCATGATGGTGCTATTTATCACTTATTTGAAGATAAACAAATCTATGAAGGAGTTGATGCATATTACTCCATATCTGACTTGACCAGTTTTGAGTTTGAACATGAATACAATTTATTTGTTATCGATGTTGATAAATATTCCGAAAACACAACAGTTGAATTGCTAAATCAAATTCACTTATTGTTAGAATCCGAAAAAAATGTAGCTTTTTTATTTGTAAATTTCTCATCATACAAAATATTTCAACATTCAGATTTTGAAGTACCTGGAATAATTATTTTCGAACATTCGTCTTGGGCATTATTTAGATCAAATTTTTCAGATAGTCGCTCAGTGAATATTAATGGTACATTAGATGAGCAAACTTCGTTTTCAGCAATCTCTCTTTTAGCTAGGTCCATAAATAACGGCTAGCACATATTTAATGTCCATTGTCTTAGCTTTAATAATATAGCAAGCCTAATGACACTTTTCTAAAAAATGATTCAAAAAATTCTTAAAGCAGTGTTAGTTATGAATGAATTATATAAGAAGGATCAAGAATATGATTACATACAAAAGAGATAACGACAAAACCTATGATTTAGAAATTAAATATATGCTTAGAAGCTATAATGAAAAATTTTCAAATATTAAGGATTCTGATTGTGTGTATCTATATGCATTAGAAGATGATGCTTTAATTGGAGCAATGACTGTCAACTATTTTTGGGATTGGGCTTCAATTGGTGAGGTTTTTTATCATAACAAAGAGACATTAAAACAACTCGTTCAAAAAGCGTGGCAATACTACAAGAATAAAGTGGTTGGAATCAAATACTCTTCACCAAATCAAAATCAACTTAATGATTTTGTGAATGCTGGTTTTAGGCATGTAAATACTGCAAATTATTCAGATGAATTCAATTTTTATTATGCTGATTTATATGCACTTGAGGAAGAAAAATTTGATAAAAATCTTATTTCTATCCACTCTGAGCCAATTGAAATATATCAAAAGATTTTACAAAAACATGTAGAACTTTTTCGAGAAACAAATAACATTTATGATATGACAGAAACTTTCGATATGGTGGCTCTAGATTTGGATAAATGCATTGGCGGTATACAATGTGAAGTCTATAAAGATTCTTTGTATATCAGTCGTTTAGCAGTAGAACAGACATATCGAAAAAAAGGTATAGGTACAAAATTGATGAGCCACACAATAGAATTTGCTATAAAAAGCAAGTTAAAAACGATAGATTTAGGAACAATCGAGTTTCAAGCAAGAGATTTCTATGAAAAGTTTGGTTTCAAAGTCATTCACACAAGACAAGATAATCCAAAAGGATATAAGAGTTATACTTTAATTAAAAAACTAAAATAAATTAATAATTTTCAAAAAATCTTGAATTTATCATTAATTTTATAGATAATAGTATTGAAATCGCTCAAATTCATAGAAATTAGAGATTTTTTATAGGGGATAAGCATATGATTATTAAAAAAAAGAAGAAAATGTTGCTGTTAGTTTTAGCCATCACAGCCATTCTATCTTACTTTACACACGTATGGCTAGGAACAATACTTTATGAAGGATACAATCCACTCACACAAGCAATTAGTGATCTAACAGCCGATGATTCACCAGTAAAAAATATAACCAGGATATTTAGCAACCTATATGGTTTACTAAGCGTTATTGTTGTGATCGGGTTTATTGTTTATAAAAAAGAATTCAAAAGAAGAATAGTTCGATTAGGTATCCTTTTATTCTCACTGATGATGATTATTTCTGCAGTTGGATATGCACTATTCCCACTATCTGAATCTGGGTTAGCCAATAGCTTTCAAGATATAATGCACATGGTTGTAACGATTGCTGTTGTAAGTCTTACGATTGTTTCACTGATTTTATTAGCAATCGGATTTCGAAATGTTTTGTATAGGTCAATAACGATAACAGCATTTTTATTGTTGCTATTGTCCTCACTAGCGATGCCCTTAGTTGGCCCAAATTATTTTGGTCTAATGGAACGTATCAATGTTTATACCGTTATTTTATATTTCGGTTTTTTGGCAATATTAATTTTCTTTGTGAAGGAAAAGAGTTTAATCTAGAATAAGATAAATATATAAGAAAATTGAGATTGAATCTATAGCAGCAAACAACTAAAAAACTATAAAATGATATAGTTTTTTTTATTAATCACTGAATAAGCTTTATCAAGAGGTACTATAAAAAATGAAAATCTTGCCATTTTCCCAAAATAAACACAACATATATTGTTTTTTTTATGAAAATAGCATAATATAAAATAAATATGTACTATATATTGTGTAATAAAAGACATAATATGAAATAAAGGTATACAAAGTGAAAATATAAGTATAAAATAAGAGTAACTTAAATTAAAGACTAAGTTTTCTTATTTGAGTAAAAAAGGAGTTTTAAAATGAACACATTTAAAAAAATACTAAATCCAAAGATGCTAATCTTTGCTTTATTGTTGACAATGGTTTTATTCATTACAGCTTGTTCTTCATCAAATGGTCCAACAGTTGATCCAGTTGGAGTCATCAAATCTGATACAGTTGCTATAGGTGGTGCAGTCAACTATGTTATACTAGCTGAATCCGGTGTATCAACAACTGCAGGTTCTGTAGTTACAGGTAATATTGGAGTTTCGCCATCACCTGCATCATACATTACTGGCTTTGGTTTGATTATGGACTCAACAGGAACTTATGCAACTTCTAGTTTAGTTACAGGAAAAATCTATTCTGCAGATTATACTTCACCAACACCTGCTGATTTGACAACTGCAATCGCGAATATGAAAACTGCTTATACAGATGCAGCTGGAAGAGCTGCTAATTATACAGAACTTTATAGTGGTGATTTAAGTGGTAAGACATTAACTTCAGGCGTATACAAGTTTGGAACATCTGTCTTAATCAATTCAAATCTTACACTAGATGGTAGTTCAACTGACGTTTGGATTTTCCAAATCGCTGGCAACCTAACAATGGCTTCTGATATGGAAATCAAGTTAAAGGGTGGAGCGCAAGTTAAAAACATCATTTGG
>JAUSOA010000061.1 GCA_030656435.1 Acholeplasmataceae bacterium
GCACCCAATCCCGGTATTGATTATGTATTCAATCATATTTTTTGAAATAAAAAAAAGGCCGATTGGCCTTTTCGTTATTAGATAGTCTTTTCTTCAGCTTTTTTAGGAGCCTTTTTTACTGGTTTGTTATTGTCATCTTCAAGTAAAACTAAACGTTGTTCAGTTTCTGGATTGAAGAAATGGCACTTGTGCATATCTAATGCAAGCTTCATTTTATCGCCAATACGTACACCAGTACGTGCATTGATGGATGCACAAACGTTATTACCGTTGATGCTTGTATAAATATTAGTTTCAGAACCTAATAGTTCTGCAACATCAACAACGATATCTAATACTGCGCCAGGATATGTGTCCATAACAACTTGTTCATCATGGATATCTTCAGGACGAATTCCTAGGATAACTTCTTTACCAACTAAGCTGTTTTGTCTTAAAACTTCGAATTGATCATCTGGAACAACTAAAGTATGATCTCCAGCAACAAATTTTTGACCCTTATCAACAGTTCCGCGAATAAAGTTCATTGGAGGTGTTCCGATGAATCCTGCTACGAATAAATTGTTGGGGAAATCATAAATTTGCTTTGGTGCTCCAACCTGCATAATATAACCATCTTTCATAACAACAATACGAGTTGCCATTGTCATCGCTTCAATCTGGTCATGGGTTACATAGATTGTAGTAGTTTCAATCTTATTGTGAAGCTTAATTAATTCACCGCGCATCTGAACACGAAGCTTAGCATCGAGGTTTGATAGTGGTTCATCCATTAAGAATACTTTTGCATTACGAACAATCGCTCTACCTAGAGCAACACGCTGTCTTTGTCCACCAGAAAGTGCCTTTGGCTTACGCTTTAAGTAAGGAACTAAGCCTAAAATTTCTGCAGCTTCATTGACCTTTTCATTGATGATATCCTTTGGCATTTTTCTTAATTTTAAACCAAACGCCATGTTATCATAAACAGTCATATGTGGATAAAGAGCGTATGACTGGAATACCATCGCGATATTTCTATCTTTTGGTGCCTTGTCATTAACTAATTCTTCATCAATATATAATTCTCCTGATGTGATTTCTTCAAGACCTGCAATCATTCTTAGGGTTGTTGATTTACCACAACCGGATGGTCCGACGAATACGATAAATTCTTTGTCTCTGATGTCAAGATTGAAATCGAAGACGGCTTGTACACCATTAGGATATACTTTGTTAATATCTCTTAATTTTAAAGTAGCCATTTTTTTCTCCCTTTTTATTACATTATACGAATATTATAGCAAGGTAAGGGCATAAAAAAAATGTGCAATTTGCACACATTTTATTTAATGAGATGATAGATCAAGTATGCATCGGAAAATAATCGAACGTCAAAGCCTGTTGTTTGGTAAAATTTATCAAGTCTTTGAATCAATGTGTTTCGATGAACATATAGTTTTTTGGATGCTAAGCTCATATTTTGATTGGATTCTAAATAGGTTTTAATGCTTTCTTGCATTATAGAATCCGTTAGGTATTTTCTAAAAATGAATTTCTTCATTTCGTTATCAACTGCATGAATCAAAGACTTTAGTAAAACCTTATCGTCTAGGTATACATATTTATTAAAGGATATGACTTGTAGCTTTCTTTTAATAAACTCCATATGCTCTTCTAAATCTTTCATATGATCAAATTGGTATGAAACAAAAATGCGAAGATCGGATAATGTATCACTCATCATATTTAAAATGATGTCCAAAAAGGAAACGTCAGTTTCCTGTCTGTAATAAAGGTAGATTGCTTTTTCATGGCTTTCTATTTTTTCGAAGTTGATAAACTCTGAAAAAATGGAAACAATCATTTGTTCATCTGATTTGATTTCTTTTTTACTCTCGATAATCAAATAACGATACAAATTATCATTCTCCTTTTTCAAATTGCTTAATCCTCTAGGTGGTAAAGTACATGCTATAAAATTCTTTAATAGTATCTAGTCCATATGCATAAGTAAATCCGTTCGTAACCTGATACTGAATTCCGATGATTTTGTGATTCATATCAATCATGACACCACCGTTACCAAAATTGTCTGATAAAACATTTGTTTTCATGATGATGAGCTTGTCATCCTCATCGAAAATTGTTTCATAAACCATTCCCATGGTCAATGCGTTTATGATTCTTCTTTGATAGCCAATAAGCATTACAGGTTGACCAACAAATGGTGGATGCTCTGCAATCGATAACACGCCTAGCACGCGCTGTGAATTTTTAGCAAATCGAATACCTGTTAAACCTAGTTCGCTATATTCTCTTCTTACAAAGGCACGATAAGTTCTTCCAAGGTAATCAGAAACCTCAATCGAAATTGTTTGCCTAGATTGGGTACTTGTCAAATCATAGGTTGTCATGATGTGATAGTTCGCACTATCCTCATGAAAGATGACCCCAGAGCCATATCTAGTTTCTAAAAGTAATCCGAGTTGAGAATAAACCTTGACTTCAATCATAACACTTGCTAATGAGGAGTTTAATGTAACACTATTGATAAATGCTTGGAAATTTTTTAGTTGACTAATATCACTTAGGATATAGTTATCATATTGATTAGAAAGAGCGATATATTCTTCTGTATCTTCTTCAACAACAAATATTGCGCAACCAGAGATGAAGAAGGAAAGTAAAATCATGATGAATGCGAATTTTTTCATGATTCATCACCTCCAACAGTCATTCCTACAAGCTCTAAAAACTCTAAAACTTTATCTAAGGGTATTGCAAATGAATATTGAGATGTGTCGCTTGAATTTGTAAAGTTTCCCGCATAGACAATCCCTGTAAGTTGATAATCCTCGTTGATTACAAGACTTCCACTACTACCTGATTTCACAGGTGCATCACTTACTAAAACTGGGAAATTCACATTAATAACATCTGGATTGCTTGATTCAATATCAATTGTAGTATAATCTCTATCAACACCTAATGGAATCGCGTTGATTTGATAACTAGGATCGCCTAATACTGCCACTTGAGAATTGACTGGTGCATTTTTTTCTGCAAATTCAATAACTTCAAGGACAACAGTTGTTTTCCTAAATCGTACAATAGCGAGATCATAGCTACTAGCTGTTACGATACGAGTCGCCGTGTAGTCATTACCATAATAATCACTAACAGTATAGCTTATGCTTGATGACCCTGCATAATAGACAACATGATTGTTTGTCAAAACATAGTAATAATTGGCATCTTCTTTATAGATGACACCTGAGCCAGTAGTAGATCCTGTAGACCCTGTGACTATTTTTTTAACAAGGACAACACTTTGAATGGTTTCAGTTGAGATATGATTAAAATAATCAATATAGGATTGATAGACTTCTTTATTTTCTTCTAAATGAGTTTGATAATCTAAAAGTAAATCTTCATAGGTTCGAATGGTTGTACAACCACTTAACCCTATTAATATCATCAAAACGATGAGGAAGGAGTATATCTTTTTCATCCAGTAACACCTCTTATGATTATTTTACGCTAAAACCAATAAATAAAAAAGATATTTGCGAAATTCACACAAATATCTTTATTTTCTTAATCTATTGATTAACCAATCGAACCTTCCATTTCTAATTTAATGAGTTGGTTCAATTCAATCGCATATTCCATAGGAAGTTCTTTAGCAAATGGTTCAATGAAGCCCATGACAATCATTTCTGTAGCTTCTGCTTCTGTTAATCCTCTGCTCATCAAGTAGAAAAGCTGTTCTTCAGAAATCTTGGAGACAGTCGCTTCATGTTCAAGGAATACATCACTATTTCTAACACTATTGTAAGGGATGGTATCAGAATATGAAAAGTCATCAAGAATGATTGTGTCACATTCCACATGTGCCTTCGCACCCTTAGCTTTCTTGCCGAAGTCTACCTTACCACGATAGTTGACTTTTCCACCACCACGGCTAATTGATTTTGATATAATCGTTGATGTTGTATTTGGTGCAACATGAATCATTTTTGCACCAGTATCCTGCC
>JAUSOA010000071.1 GCA_030656435.1 Acholeplasmataceae bacterium
GCGAGCTAAAAAATAGATGGAAGCAAGCATAATTAGAATTGCAAAAACGGATAATATAATTGTAAATTGATCATTCATTTGATATATGGTGAACCATCTCATCGCTTAATCTCCTTTGGCTTTATAAGTTTTTGAACGTCGACTCTCTTTGTCTTATCTATATTATAATCAATCAATAGTTTAATCGCTTCACTTTTAACAACCGGAGGCGAAATCATATAACCTTGTATGATGTTACAACCGCTTTTGACTACAATTAGGTTTTGTTTCTCATTTTCGATACCCTCTGCAATGACCTCAAGTCCTACGTTTCTCGCCAAACTTGATATCATTTGAACAATCGCTCTAGAATGGGCGTCAGTTTCTAAGTTAATAATGAAAGCACGGTCAATTTTGATGGTATTAATCGGAAGATCTCTTAAATATTGAAGAGACGAATAACCTGTACCAAAGTCATCAAGATGGATATCAAAACCATATTTTTGAAGTAGTTTTAGTTTATTAATAACTAGTTCAAACGAACCAATCAAGAATGTTTCGGTAATTTCTAAGCTAATTGAATGTTTTTTTAAGTCGTACTGTTCAAAAACAGTAATGATTTCATTGACGAACCCGGCTTGTAGCAACTGAACAGGTGAAATATTTAAGGAAATATGGACATTATATTTTTCCATTTCCTTAGCTATCATACATGTTTCATGAAGTGCAATACGTCCAATATCAATAATCATATTATTTCGTTCAGCCATTTGAATAAATTTTAATGGTGACTCAGAAATGTATTTTGGATTTTTCCAACGAATTAGTGCTTCAAATCCAGTAATCATTTCTTTACTATTATCGTATTGTGGCTGAAGTGCCATATAAAATTCCTGGTTTTTGATTGCATTTGCCAAATCCTTTTCCATCATCTGCTCTCTAGAAGCAACCATACTTAGAGTTACGTCGTAAGTAAAATGCTTATGTGTATTGGATTCCTTTGCATGGTTTAAAGCAAGATTCATGTTTTCATATGCAACATCAGCATTTAAGATTTCATAACGGTCTGACTCGATATGAAATACACCGATTTTAACATCAATATTGATAAAATTTTTATCAATAGTAATCGGTTTTTCAAAAATACTCAATATTTTATTAATCCATCTAGTAACCCAATTATAGTTTTCTATGTCCTTAAAAAATATGACAAAGCTATCTGCTTCTGTATTGTATAGAGTCGCTGGATATCCTTCAAGTGATTCATCGAGGAGCTCAGAAATGATAACTAAGAATCTATCTCCACTCTTTTCACCTAAAAGAATATTAATTTTAGAAAATGATACAATATCAATTGCTAAAAGAGAATTTATTTTTTTGACAGCAACTAAATCACTAAAGAAAGAAATGAGATCTGCTCTTAGACTGTTGTAATTCGGTAAATGTGTAACCTTATTGAATAGAGCCAGTGACTTATATTCATCAAAGCTACCTTCAATGCTAGATACATCATCACCGACAAGTAAATATCCGCCACCTGAACGCATGGGTATAAATCTAATATAAACAAGTCTTAAGATTCCAAGCTCGAAGATTGCAGTAAACGCTCTTTGACGATGAATCACATCTTCAATGTTTTCCATATCGAATTCAGTCTTAATTTTAAAATCCTGTATTTTGTCATAAATATCATAATCGCCTAAAAGCTTTTTAAAGCTTTGATTATAGCTTTTAATTTTTCCCTTACCAGTAATCCAAATAATATATGGTTTCGCATAATAATGGGTAATTCGAGCATTTTCAATATCATTAATTTTTGTAACAAGTATCTTATAAATAATGACCAGTGCACCAGCAAATAACAAGAATATGACAAAGAAAAGAGCCCAAAGAATGTTAGTTAAATAAGACATCGATAATATGACATCATCTACGTTATATGTAGTTACTAAATAAAACTGCTTTTCTGAAAGTGTTGGTTCCAACGGATTAAATGTTATAAAAGAGTCTTGTCCCAGGAACTTTTGCTGTTCGACATGAACAGCACCAGCCATTAATTTCAGCTTGATTCTGTTAATTACATTTTCACTTACTGATTCGCTTCGCAAATAATCATAAAAGAAATTTAAGGATCCACTAGTAAAACTTCGATATGCGATTGTGTTATCTGCTGTCATGACGATATAATTTGATGAAGAAGAACTCGCTTCCATTAGGGATTCAATATATGGAGCTGCTTCAAAGAAAGCAACAATACGGCGCACTTTAAAAAATATGTAGACAGTATTGTCTTCAGTATTGAAGGCGTTTTGAAAAGAGTAGATAGAAACCATTTCTGCATAATCCTTTGAATCATATCCATCTATATAGGTATAGTCATTACCTTCAACACTAAGAACTCGATCCACTATGCTACCGAAACCTGAATAAGTAGAACCATAAATAGTAAATTGATCGATATTTGCATAAAGAGCTGCAATTGGATCTAATGATTGTGCTTCATAGGCTTCAATGGTATCCTTTAGCTTTTTATAGTCGAAATCAAGTTGAGCGTTGAATCTATCCGCTAAAACATTTCCAGTATCGACTAAATTATCCTTTGCATGTCGAACAATGAAATTTTCAGAAATTTGGATATAAGCAAAAACAACCACCAACATGAGCAGTATGTATGAAATGATAAATGCAATTGCGAGTTTCCAGGTGTAACGCTTCACCAAATTCCCTCTTTCAATGGTCTACTATCATTTTATGTGATATTAGATAATATTTCAACCAAAAATCCTAAATACACTGAATAATTGACTTAATAAGTCATGTCTTTAATCAATGTCTAGAAATCACATGGATTTGTTAGATGAATCAAAGCTTTGAAATTATTATACCCTATTAAAAAAAAATGGGTAGATGAATTTCCCATTTACCATTATTTTAATGTAATTAAGATACTTTCGAATACATTTAAGAATAGATTTAAGTCCTTATAGCTCACATTTAGAGGAGGTAAGAGCCTGATTACAGTTTGATTGGTAACATTGATTAAAACCTTATGTTCAAATGCTTGTGCCTTGATTTGTTCAGCATATGTACCAACTTCAATTCCTATCATCAAGCCTTTTCCACGTATTTCTTTAATGATTTTATATCGAGATTGAAGTTCTTTTAGTTGTGCGAATAGCCAAACTGATTTTTCTTGAACTTGTAGAATCATGTGCTCGCTAGATAGTTCTTCGAAGGTCGCTAATCCTGATGCTGCAGCAAGTGGATTACCTCCAAAGGTAGACCCATGATCACCAGGCTTCATTACATTTTCAAGCTCTTTACTAACAAGCATTGCTCCGATAGGGAGTCCTCCACCTAGCGATTTAGCGAGCGTTAAGACATCAGGTATTAAGTTAGTATGCTGATATGCAAATAGCTTTCCAGTTCTCAGCAATCCTGTTTGAATCTCATCAGCTACAACCAAAATTTTGTATTTTTTTGAGAGGATAATTAATTCATTAATATACTCAGTGGTTAATGGCTGTACACCGCTTTCGCCTTGAATCATTTCGATAAAAATAGCACAAACATCCACATTCATCTCTTGTTTTAATTGCTTGATGTTGTTTCTTTCTACATATGAAATACCGGGAAGTAAAGGTAAAAATGATTCCTGATATTTCGGCTGGGCAGTAAGAGACAGCCCCCCCATGGT
>JAUSOA010000075.1 GCA_030656435.1 Acholeplasmataceae bacterium
ACGTTAAAAAAGTCTGGAATGGGGGAACATAAATGGGCTAAAAATATGTTTCCCATACACATTATTTGGCATATTTTCGAGCAATGGGAGTAACTCCACGCACGTGGAGTCGGTCTCATTGCTTTCTCTAAAATGACCTTACTTTCCTGTTGACGACCACTTGACGACCTATTATTTTTACAATAATTGAATGAGCTAGGCCACTTGATGTTAGAAATAACGATCATGTGGCCTTTTTTGATATTTTTGTATTGATTCGTTAATGCGAAAACATACGTTTTTTCATTTAACCTTGTATGGGTAAACATAAATACTTGTGTGAGAGAACATATTTGCTTGTATTGGTAAACATATTATGTAGGATATATGTCATTTCATTAGGTTAAATAACGATGCGAAATTATATATATTAAAAAACAGAAATTTTTAGGAAAATTATTGACACATAAAAATAAAAGGAATATAATGATATTGTCAAAGTGATAATAACATAATGTTAATATGAAAGAAGTGAAACAATGGAAAACGAAAATGATAAATTATCTGAACAAGAATTCTTGGGAAAATATGATGCAAATGTATACGAACATCCTTCAGTGACTGTTGATACTTTGATATTTTCTGTAATGGACAATGATAGTAGTAATTATAGAAAACTTCCTGAAAAGGAATTAAAGATATTACTAATAAAACGTAAAGATCATCCATATAGGAATCAATGGGCGCTACCTGGAGGATTTGTAAAATTGGATGAAAATTTGGATGATGCTGCTTACAGAGAATTAAAAGAGGAGACAAACGTTAATGATGTATATCTTGAGCAACTTTACACTTGGGGAGATATCAATAGAGATCCTAGAACACGAGTTATTAGTTGTTCCTATATGGCGCTTATAAATGGGAATAGCACACTAATTACAGCAAGTAGTGATGCAGGAGATGTTAAGTGGTTCTCTCTTAAGTCAAAGGTGATTCAGGAGAATAAAACCATCTTTGAAAAAGGTTATCAACTAGAAAAGAAAATCTCAATAATGCTTGAATGTGGTGAGGTAAAGTTATCATGTGATGTGCTGATTACCAAAAAGAAAGAACATGAAATGATTAGTGTTACTAGAAAGGTTCTTAAATCGGAAGGGTTAGCTTTTGATCATTCAATGATAATTTATTATGGGTTAGAACGGTTAAGAGCGAAAACGGAATTTACCGATATTGCTTTACATTTAATGGAACAAGAGTTTACATTGACAGAGCTACAGAATGTTTACGAAGTTATTTTGGATAAAACTCTTTTAGCAGCTAATTTTAGAAGAAAAATTAATATGTATGTTGAAGAGACTGATAATAGCACAAAAGATGCAGGTCATAGACCCGCTCGGTTATATAAGCACAAACAACAGAAATCTTATGATTTTTACTAATTGGGAGGTCTAAAAATGAGAGCACTGCAACAAATAAATAAATTTCTTTCTGGAAATATGCAAATACTAAAAGACGAAAAATGGTTGAAATATCTAGCATTAACGGATGAAAAGAACATTAACTATGAAAGAATTAATAAGTTGTCAGACATTAGTGTGAATTACAACTTGTTATATGTGAAAAAAAGTTTGGAATTACTAGAATCTCTTGATTTGACCATTAACACCAAAGTAATCCTTGAAGAGGTACTTAAGTGGTCTGAAGTGGCAAAAACTGGGAATATATATTTTAGAAATAAATGGATCGAAAGTGGATATAATTTATACGCACATAATGTTGGTTCATCACAAATATACAATAAGGATGCTATCCCTGAAAATGATAATAGAAAATTAATTACAACGTTAATTGAAACTCATGGATTAATTGGTCAATATCTGCGAGGAGAAGTGCCTTTATACTCAAATGAACCTCTTTACAAACTGCTTTTAAACAACGATATTACAAAAGAATTATTGAGTGAACTTGTTTTAAATTTGAACTACTGTATTATAGGTGCAATTTCAATTGAACTGTGGGAAAGCCTTAGAGAATCTATTAGCAATACGGTAATAATGATTATTAATGGTGACTTTTCTCACGGAATGACAATAAAGGAAAGAGTTCGGTCATTAAGAAAATCATCAATTGAAAATGGTGAACGTTTTGATGAATTATGGGATGAGATTGAACTTGATCCTGAAAAAATACAAATTTTCCAAGATATATTCTCAAAACATGAACTATGGTATGTTGAAGCAGCACTGCATGATTTTACATTTGAAGAGTTTACCAAAATATTTGCTTTATTATATTATGGTGCAAAGGAAGAAGTTCACCAAATCAGTTTTGAAAAGATGATGAAAGATATTCACTATGATCATAAAGGAATCAAAAAAGTTAACATATACAAGAAACGAATCATTGAAAAGTACTTACAAGATCTAAGTCTTGATGATATTGCTAACTGCACAATAAAACAAAATATTCATGTGAAACATATTCTACAATTTGGGAAAAATGATACAAGCACAATCTTTTTTGAATTTGAATATTCAGCTACATCTTCAAAATTAATCGAGTTTTGTGAAATTGCAGAAACATCTGACAAATTATATGAAAAAGCAGTTATAATGCTTTTCGATTTATTTCATTTGCGAAAAGACAATTTTGACAGATTTTATAATGAGGAAGAATATTTAGAAACAATGAATAAATCGGTAAAGCATAAAGCGGTTATTTTGGATTATATTGTTGGAAATGATGTTGTAGACATTGGCCCTGGAGGAGGAGCGTTAATGGACATGATTGAGGAGAGCAATCCCAAACTAAAAATAGTCGGATTAGACTTTTCTCAAAGTGTGATTGAAAATTTAACTAAAAAGAAAAAACTTGAGAACAGAATCTGGAATGTCTTATATGGAGATGCGCTTTGCATGTCTAGATACATTCCGAAAGAAAGTCAAGATACGATTATTTTCAGTTCGATTATTCATGAATTGTATTCGTACATTGAATATAACGGAAAAAAATTCAACCATCAAGTAATAAAAGATGTCCTTAAAAGTGCTTTTGATGTTTTAAGAATCGGCGGTAGAATTATTATTAGAGATGGTATTATGAGCGAGCCAAAAGAACAGATACGAATCATTAAATTTAGGACAGATGAGGGATTACAATTTTTAAGAAACTATGCTAGAGATTTTAGTGGGAGAGAAATTAAATATAAAATAATAAATCACAATGAAGTGCAAATGGAGATTAACGATGCCATGGAATTCTTATATACCTATACATGGGGGGAAGACTCTTATGTTCATGAAGTTAATGAGCAATTTGGATATTTTACACCTCTCGAGTACAAAGCATTTATACATGAATCCCTAGGAGTGAAAGCAAAAATACTAAAATGTGATCATTATTTACAAGATGGTTATGCTACAGCATTGTCACCTAAAGTTGAATTCTATGATGAAAAACACATGTTAACTAAACTACCCGACAGCACGTGTTTGATTGTCATTGAAAAATAAAAAAATGGAGGAATTATTATGTTTGGAGTAAAGTATATTAAGTTTCAACCAAGTGAATATGTCATTCAATATTCAAAAGGAAAAATCAGAAGAAAAGGCACAAGTTTATCATTTAACTATTTTTCACCGACAACATCGCTCATTGTTATTCCTATTGGAAGTAAAGATGTTCCTTTTATTTTTGAAGAATTAACTTCAGATTTTCAAACGGTTTCTGTACAAGGTAATTTGTCATACCGTATTGTTGATATGGAGAAAATCAGTCATTTATTGAATTACACTTATAACCCTCGTTTAAAACAATATCTCTCTGATGACCCAATAAAGTTATCACAAAGAGTAATAAATGTGGCTAGTGTACTTGTAAAAAAACATATTGAGAAAATGGAGTTAAAACAATCAATTCAATCTACAGAAGAATTGGCTAGTTTTGTTTTCAGCGATCTAGAAAAAAATAAAGAGATCAATAATTATGGTCTCGAAATCTTAGGGTTTTCAATACTAGCAATTACTCCTAGTAAAGAAACCTCTCGAGCACTTGAGGCGCACACAAGAGAAGAAATTCTAAAAAAAGCTGATGAAGCTTTATACGAAAGAAGAAACGCTGCAATATTACAAGAACGAATAATAAAAGAAAATGAGCTTAATACTGAAATAGCTATTGTAGACAAAAAGCGAGAAATAACAGAAGCAGAATTAGAAAGTGAGTTAATTTCTCAACAAGCTACGAACAAAATCAATCAAGAACAACTTGATTTTGAAATCAAACATGAAGAAGTTAAGAAAGCTTTAGTTAATTTAGAAGTAGAGAATAGCAAAGCCAAAGCAGATGCTAAAGCATATGAACTAAATCAAATTATGGAATCACTAAAAAATGCAGATCAAAATACTCTCAAAGCTTTAATTAGTATTGGCAAAAATTCAAGCGAGTTAATTGCTCTAGCATTCCAAGACATTGCAAACAATGTCAGCAAAATTGGAGAACTCAATATTTCACCTGAGCTATTAAATCAATTGACAAAAAACAAGTGATGACATATGAAGAAGCTTGAACAGAAATTTATTCTAGTTAAGCGAAAAACTAGACTTGAAGAGTTAACTCTAAAATACAATACTGTAGATCAGGCAAAGTTCTATATAGAACATATGGGAATCGATTTTGAAGATTTTTTATTAGAAGATCGAAATTATAGAACATCCCTAGATCAATGTATGAGAATTTTGAGCGGATTAGGGATTGTGTTGCTTCTTGATAGAGAACATTTGTCAACCTACCTTTTTGGCGATTCTGATCTAGTGGTGGTTTTAGGGCAAGATGGGTTAGTGGCCAATACTCTTAAATATTTAGATATGCAGAAAGTCATTGCGGTCAATCCAGATCCTAAGAGATGGGAAGGGGTACTTCTTCCATTTGAGGTTAGTCAGTTAAAAGGGATAATAGAAGATACCATTAATAACAAAAGACAAATTAAAGAAATTACAATGGCAAAAGCGACTCTAAATGATGGACAATATATGTATGGAGTGAATGATCTGTTTATTGGTCAAAAATCGCATGTATCTTCTCGGTATCATCTGAAGATTGACGGTAAAGAAGAATCTCAATCATCGAGTGGAATTATTGTTTCTACTGGACTCGGATCGACCGGTTGGTTAAAGAGTATCATTGCTGGTGCTGCAGGGATTATAAGCAAATATAAAAATATTGAAATTAAAGACTCAGATAAATCAGCTAAAATGGCCTGGGACTCAGACTACTTGTATTTTTCTGTAAGAGAGCCATACAGTAGTAAAACAACAGGAGATAGTCTTGTGTTTGGCAAAATTAACAAGCAAAATAATGTAACTATTGAGTCTCGTATGCCATTCAATGGATGCATCTTCAGTGATGGAATTGAAGACGACTATTTGGAATTTAATGCTGGCGCAGAAGTAACAATCACTGTTGCTGAAAAAAAAGGAAAACTTATCGTTTAAAATACAAATTAAGATAATATGAGTTAAACCACCAGATGTTAGAAATATCAATCTGGTGGTCTTTTTATGTCAAACATATAAGAGGTTAAATGACAACCACACGGTATTTCATCTCTTTTTGATATTTTTCGTCAAAATAGACACTTTCAAATATTGGTTTCTTTGCTTCAAATTCATGGCGTCTTTCGGAAAATTCTTTATCTGAGTATTGGGTTGAACCCGCAATGCAGAAGACAATTTCATCCGGCTTCACAGAAATCATCTTGTAGATAAATGATTTAAGAATTGTTTCATCAACTTCTGTAAGTGGTTCAGTTCGAGCTTGCAAAACATCATCGATAGTTTTTAATCTTTCAAGTGTATTGTGATGTTTTATGAACTCATCCTCTAACTTTGAAATCTTCTCATTGTTATCTTTGATTGCAAGTGTGTTTTCCATGTATTTGGAATTAAACAGTTCTTCAGAAATAGTTTGATATTTTATCTTCATATCAACCAAGTTTGATAATGCAATTTCGTGCTTTTCGTTCTCGATTTCTAGTGCTTTAATTTGAGGTTGAACATCCGGTGCCTTTACAGTTGAATAGATGACTCGTTTTATAATTGGAATGATATCAATGTTCTTCATGAACACTCGGTTAAGCATATCTATCGTTGCTCTCTCAATCACTTCATGATAAGTGGCTTTGGCCTTACAGTGAGCTTTACCGTCGATATAGCCACCACATTGCTGCATGACTCTTTGAGCTTCTTTTCCATAATTCCAATATCTTCGTTTAAGGGTTCTGCCGCATTCGCTACAAATGATGAAAGCTGAGAATGGATAACGATTGGTGTACTTTGCAAGGTTTTTGTCTTCACCTATTACCGCTTTCGCACGATCGTCTCTGATTCTTTGCGCTAGGTAAAATGTCTCTCTATCTACAATAGCTTCATGACTGTTTTCAATGTGGAATTGAGGTTCTAAATTCCTGTTTTTAATTCGCTTATGTGTTAAGTAGTCAACTGTGATCGTTTTTTGCTGAAGGAGATCTCCGCAGTATTTTTCATTTTGTAAAATGATTGTAATACTTGATGTATACCACTTTGTAGCACCAGTAGCTGTTTTGAATCCTTTTGATTCTAACAGATGAGCAATTTCTAAAACACCCATACCATTAACATAGAGTTGGAAAATCATTTTGATAATCTCGGCTTCTTCAGGAACAATAACCAGGTTACCGCCTTTTTTGTCTTTCGTGTAACCAAGGAACCTTTTTGTATTAACAATTGGAACACCTTCTCTAAATCTCTTTTGAACATTCCACTTGACGTTCTCGCTTACGTTTCTAGCTTCCTCTTGTGCAATGGATGACATGATGGTTAATAGGAAGTCGACCTTTGGATCTGAAGAGTAGATGTTTTCTTTTTCAAAATAGATCTCAACATTTACTGTTCGCATCTCTCTAATGTAATTCAAGCAATCCACTGTGTTTCTAGCGAACCTGGATATTGATTTTGTAATGATAAGGTCAAGCTCTTTCTTTCTGGCTTTTTCCATCATTAGGTTAAACTGTTTTCTGTTCTTTGTGCTGGTCCCGCTGAAACCTTCATCCGCGAAAATTCCCATAAAATCCCACTCTGGATTATCATTGATTCTGTTTGTGTATTCATCAACTTGAGCATCATAGCTAGACTTTTGTTCAATGTTATCAGTTGACACACGCACATAAGCGCATACCCTCTTTTTTTGATATGGTGCGATTCCACCTGCTGGATCAAAGGTTGTTCTTGGTTGAATAATCCGAACTTGTTTATTTAGCATATTTGTTCCTCCTTTTGTTAGTCATATACATCACTCTAAAAGCAACGAATAGCAAGTCAATTCTGACTTTGATCGTTGCTTTTCTCATATTCAGATTTGATCTTCCAGATCTTACCAAGTTCTAAAGTGACTTCGGCCAGTTCATCGGTTGTTAAGAGGTTTTGTTTGTATAGATCTAACAAGATTTTTTTAGCCAATAGATATTTTGTTTCATTTGCTATAACTTTACTCATATTGTCCTTTCTAGACTTTATAAATGAAAAAAAGGAATCGCAAAATGCAATTCCATGAGAATAAGATGTCCCTTGAGACACTATGATTGTGACACGGCCTAACTTACCGCTTGTATTCTATCATATCGATTACAGCATTTCTATATGCCAGTGGCACAATCGTACATCAACTAAAAAAAGTTCACAATATGAAACTCTTTAGTTATAAATGAAGCGTATACACCTTTATATACAATATTTTCAGCGTGAGCCTTTGTAAAATTGAAGGGTTCATCTTCGATAAAGAAGAATCCGCTATTTTCTTTATTGTAAAAAACTTTTGAAACATAAGCTTTGTTGTAGTATTCGAAGAGCATAACTCTATTTTTTTGATGTGTACTTGTGCGCCAGAAGAAGTCCATGTGATTTTTATCATGTTTGACACAAATCACATCATCATTTGCGGTTGAAATAGACAAAGGCATGACTTGCTTGAGTTCACCGTCTAGAAACTCATACGTGCGGAATGCCAACCTTTTCTCATTGCGCATAGTAAATGGATTACCTACCATCTCATCGATTGAAACACCATAGAATCCGGATAATGTAACTAAATCATGAATGCCTATTTCTCTAGCACCTAATTCATAGTTAAGATATCCTTGGCGAGATTTTTTGATTACAGTCGCAACTTGTGTTGTTGATAGGTTATGAGCAAGACGTAGTCTTTTTAAATTCTCGCTAATAAATAGATTATTGAAATCATCTTCATTTGTCAGTTTCAGCATTTTTACTCACCTCTTTCGCTAAATATTTTAATGATTTGATTATACCGCAACAAATGTAGCGTTGTCAATGATAGTGTCAACATTAACTCCTTTTTTAGTATTGAAAAGTGGCATATATTACTTTTAATCAACCCTTTTTGTTGCAAAAGTAAATATATAGTCGCAAGTCATTCTTTGATAATGAGTTTTCATATATAATCTAGTCACCATCAAAAATTACTCGAAAGGGGGAAAAGTGAATGCTTGAAAAACAAGCAAGCAAAAAAGCAAAACGAGATACGCTTGTTCCATTGCCAAGATTTTATCTAATTGAACACAGAAACAAACTTAATTTATCCATGGAAGAAGCATCAAGACTCTTAAATGTATCAATATTTTATTACTATCAGATAGAAAATGGAAAGCGAGGATCTAAATTGCCACTAAAGCTTATTGTGAATCTGATTAAGGTTTTGAAAATTGATGCGTTTAAGTTTTTAGAGTATGAAGAAGAACACGCGATCAAGTCGGCTGAAATCAACAAGGGGACATAATAAACGCCAAGCATACTTCACGGCATATGCTTGGCTAGTAGAAAGTGAGTGACCCTCTACTAGTCCGATTATACAATTTATTTTCAAATAATAAAAGAACATTAGGTGAAATTGTGGAAGATAAAGAACGTTTAAAAGCGTTAATGACTGAGTATATCGAGTATATCGATATCAAAGCAAACTCAAAGCAAGACTATGAGAAAATTCTCCGAGAATACGCTATGTTTGTTGACACGCTGCCTAACTTACCAAATAGGGTTGATGTCAGAAAATACAGAGATCATCTAAAGTCCATAATTAAGCCTACATCTGTCCAAAAACACATGGTTGTTATAAGAAGCTTCTATCGATGGTACCATATGGAAGATTACGGGAAGAACGTTGCTGAAGGAATTAAATCAATGAAGATTGAACCAGGGTTTAAACATGAAGCTCTGTCAGTTACTAATTGTCTTGACTTGCTTGACCGTGCAAAAGAACATGCAGAAGAAGATATTCTAGGAATTCGCAATTATGCGCTCATTGCATTACTACTCACTACAGGATTAAGGACAATTGAAGTTGAACGTGCTGATGTGAGTGATATTAGTTTTATTAGTGATATTCAAGTGCTTTATATCCAGGGAAAAGGACACGATGATAAGGACGCATTTGTGATACTTTCTCCCCAAGTCTATGCACTAACGCTCAAAAGAAGCAAACTTTATCAACCGAATTGTTTGGTATTAATCAGTCAGTTTTATATCAAAATATTAGGAATAATATAAATCTTCAGTATATTCTACAGGGATCCGACATCAAAGAATATATTATACTAAATGAATATCAAGAAAGTTTCTCTATGACTTTCGAATATACATTGAAAAATTTGAAACTCATTGAAACTACTGAAGGTATCGTCTTCGTTAATTTTAATAATGATTCTGTTTTTAAATTTGAAGATTTATTCATGGTTGACAATGACAATAATTTATCCCATGATGTTGAATATGAAGTTATTGAAATAAAAAAAGATACCTATAATATTACAATATTACCAAATAATGAGTGGTTATTTAACGCAAGTTATCCTGTGATGATTGATCCAACATTGGTAAGCACAACCACAAGTATGAGCATATGGGATACTTATATATCACAAGCGAATCCAACTACAAATTATGCGAATTCTCAATATATGTACTTGAGTAATACGTACTGGACGGAACAATACAAAGGATTGATTTACTTTACGATTCCAAGTGCAATCATGAATCAAGTGATAACCTATGCACATTTATCATTTACACCTTATATAACAGCAACAAATGCACAATTAAACATCTATAAGAATACAAAAAGTTTCATTAGTAGTGGAGTAACTTGGGAAAGTTGGCATCTAGAACAGAGTTATGATGAAACTGTGGTTGACTATCACATCGTTAAGAATGGAAGTCCATTCATATTTGATATCACTAAACCAATCAAAGAGTGGCAAGCAGAAGGGATCTCAAGAATCGATGGGTTTACAATCGCACATGATGATGAATCAGGCTCAGTTAATGCTGTATATCAAAATGGAGCAACTACTTCATCATATAGACCAGTGGTCAAAATCGGATATGAAGAACCATCCGGACTCAAAGACTATTGGACTTATTCCTCTCAAGATGCAGGAATGGTTGGAACAGGATATGTTAGTGATTATACTGGTAACTTGACATGGGTCAGAAATGAGTATCAACTTAAAAATGAGTATCTATCATTGTCATTATCTTTCTTTTTCAATAACTATAGTAGAAATGTTGATATCGGATATGGAAAAGGGTGGCGATCGAATTATTCCATAGAAATCAAATATGATTCTACATCAAGTTTGTATTACATTCATAAACCTGATGGCAATAAGATCTACTTCATGAACAATGTATGCACGCAAACATCCTACTATACACAAAGTTGCAAGTCAATATCTGAGGATGGATCTAGAATGGTCCTCGAAAGATTTACATATAACAGTCAAAATTCTAGTATGAAGGTAACAACAATTTCAGATCTTGAGTATAACTTCAATGGTTTAGGTAGATTATCATCCATTAGAAACACAAAAACAGACCATTCATTAATAATTAATTATGTTGATACAACTTCATTAAAAATAGACTTTGTCAAAGACGAGGCAGATAATAGAATATATCTGCACTATAACGGAGCTGTTTTAACACAGTCTAATTTAAATTTGAAGCAAGATAACGGTTCACATCGTCAAGTTGAGAAACGAGACTATTACTATGATTCCAACAACAACGTCGATTACATTAACTATGCTTTTAGGTACGGAAACGGGTCAAATACAGGATGGACGACAGATGTGAATAATCGTCTTCAGTATAATTTTGATAGTTACAACCGATTAGTTAATGCATATAATGAGATAGATGATTTTAAAGTTCAATACACTTATGACGCTAAGAATAGAGTAAATTCAATTTCGACTATAGACGATGGACTTTGGTTGGGGTTGACTAATATTAGCTACAACAACTCAAAAACAACTTATACAAATTATGATGGTAGTAGCATCTATTACACCTTTGATCATTATGGACATACAATAAATGTGATGGATGACTTTGGAAATAGTACTTATTATCGCTATAGTGGCCTATTTACTAATATTGATAACTTGTGGGATCCAATTAATGGGTATGACTTGATTAACTTAGCACCAAACTATTTGAACAACCATAAGTTAATGGAAAGATCTAGCAATATCAAACAACATCAGAACCCATTATTAAACCACGGATTTGAAGAAGGCAGTTAAGGTGGACATTGAATAAAGGAACTGGAAATATCGTTTTTTCTTATCAGGAGTCTGTATTGGGAGAAAAATCATTGAAGATTTCCAGAACAACATCAAGTGTTTTTGCCAATCAGCAGATTTATTTAACTCAAGGCAGTTACAAGATTCAAGGTTGGATTAAGAACAACGGTGCTGCTCCAGGTGCCTATATCGATGTTGAGAATGTCCAGGGCAAAAGCACACTAAATAAAGTTTATGAAAAAGATGATTGGACTAAGTATGAACTTGATTTTTATGTAGCATATCCAAATACTGTGAACGTAAAACTTGTGAATGATAGTAATAACTCAGATGCGTATTTTGATAACATTCAAATTAGTGAAGGATTTGTTGATACCAGATATAATCCAATTGCTAACAACTCATTTGAATCTGGTACAACAAAATGGATTACAAGTGGTGCATCCGTCGTTAATATTAATGAAACTGGGATAATGAAAGAAATATTAGGAAGCAAAGCACTGAAAATTGATGGAGACGGTGGAGTTAACAAGCAAGCAGTTCAAACAATTGATGGACTCTATACAATAGGGGAAACTTACGTGGTTGGTGGTTGGGCTAAAGCAGATGCAGTACCAAATAAAGGATATGTAAACGGATGGGAACAATCTGATGGTAGATTCTTTGGATTTGTCGTTGAGATTTACTGTGTTCCTTCGCAATTTGGTGATCCAAGTACACCATATTATATGTTTCAATACATGCCGTTTAATCCTGCAATAGAAGATTGGCAATATCAAATGCATTCATTTTTTGTTCCTCAGTTCGCAGTCAATATCAAAATATATGCAAGATATAATGGGGAAGGTACAGCATATTTTGATAACATACAGTTTTATCATGATGATTTGAGCACTAAATATGGCTACAATACAAGTACTGGAAACTTAACCTCTGTAACAAAACCTGATGGTACAGCAACATTGTTTGGTTATGATAACAAAAACAATGTTACAACTTTAACTCAAGATGGTAGAGTAGTCGAAGTTGACAGAAATGATACATATCAGGTTGAAGAAATATCCATGAATAACGTTAGAACTACACTTGTCTACGATTCAAATACCAAACATTTGGTAGAAACCAAGATTGGATACGACCCAAACGCACAAACTCAAGATAAATGGTTTAAAACATCGACTACGTATACGAATGATGGTCAATACATTAATTCAATAACTGACGAGTTTGGAAATGTGACGTCTGCAACAGTTGATAAAACCATAGGGACAGTAACACAATTGATTGATGCCATTGGAAACATTCAAAACCTATACTATGATGAATATGGTAACCTTAAGGATACATACATATTTGATATGACAACTGGTGCATCCTCAGCTCCTTACTTATATGGAAACTATACATATGATAGTCAAGGAAGAATATGGAAGATAAATCGAAATGGATACGTATATGAGTTTGTATACGATAGTAACGGTTTAAATCAAATTGAGAGTGTAAAGATTGCAAATACAACAGTGATGTCATATGAGTACTGGAAAGATGAATCGGGTGTTTTCCATAAAGGTTTGGTTAAAACTCAAACCTACGGAAATACAGACCATGTCGGGTTTACTTATACAAAAGAGAACCAAGTAAAATCAATTAGTTTTAATGGGACGATTAGATATGAGTATATATATGATTCATCGGGTTATTTATCTATATTCAAAGATATTCACAATGACAACATCTATTTTTACTCATATGATTTGGCAGGCAGGTTGGAAATTATCACGGATAAAGATGGTAATCAAATCACCTATCGATATGATGAGAGTGGTAACATTGATCGTTATTATTACAACATTTCTGGTGTTTCAAGATCAATCACATATAACTATAACCATACAACAGGTGAGTATGATTACACGCAATATACTGTACAGGGTACTATTGTGAGAAAAGATTTTAATTATGATGCAGATTCGCTCAGAAGACTAAATAGTATTGATTTAGTCATAGGAGGACATACGTTTAAGAAGATATTTGGCTATGATGATGCGAAAGTTGATTCGACCATGGGGAATGCAACCAATCGTATATATCAAATCACGTATCAAAAAAATGGAACCTTGCAGCAAATTCACCAATATACTTATGATGCAAATCATAATATTACTCAAATCTCAATTGGTGTGCCAGGTGTTACACTTGAAACCTATGATTATTATTATGATGGATTTAATCAGTTGATTAGAGAAGATATTTATCTCATTGGACAATTATCAAAGACCATGGTCTACGCTTATGATTTACAAAACAATATCACGTCTATCAAGACATTTGCTTATAAAGTTACAACAGGTACAGCACAAAATGAGAAGAAGATGCTCTATCAAAATACATGGAAAGATCAACTCACAAGGATTGAATATTATGTGAATGGATCTTTGAGTTATTTT